>NZ_JBHVQI010000005.1:0-182091 GCF_042886835.1 Paenarthrobacter sp. NPDC057981 | reverse complement strand
GCCCCGCCCGTTCCAATCAAAGGAACGGGCGGGGCTTCCTGCGTTTAACAGCAACGCGGGGTCACTTATGGCCCATCCCGGAGGGGATTATGGGCCATAAGTGGCCCTGCGTCGCTTTAAGACGGGTCGCTGATGTCCGCCACCACGGCGCCCAGGGCTGCGGTCAGGGCATCGGCATCGACGAAGGCGCTGCGCCCGTGTGCGCCGGCGCCCATGGAGATGCGGCGGCCAACAATGGTGGCGTCCGCGTAGACCGGCCACGGCGTCGTGCTCCCCAGGGGAGTGATGGTCCCGCGTTCATACCCGGTGGCATCCAAGGCCACGTCCGCAGGCGGTAGGGACAGCTTGTTCACGCCCACCAGGGCCCGCAGTTTGGGCCAGGAGATCTGGCGGTCACCGGGTATGAGGGCGAACAAGAACGTCCCGTCACGGTGCTTCACTACCAGGGACTTCACAATGTCCGCAGGCGAAATGCCCAGGATGCCGGCCGCCTCTTCCAGGCTGCGCGCAGCCGGACGCTCGACGACGTCGACGTCCAGTCCGCGCGCGGCGGCGTCAGCAAGGAAACGCTCGGCCCCGTCGGCCACATTGCCCGCCATCAGTCGCGGTACAGCAGAAGAGCTTCGCCCTGGCCCCCGCCACCGCACAGGGAAACCGCGGCCTTGCCCGTTCCCCGGCGGTTGAGCTCGTGGGCGGCGTGCAGCGCGAGCCGGGCGCCGGATGCTCCGATGGGATGCCCCAAAGCGATGGCACCGCCGTGGACATTGCACTTCTCCAGCGGATAACCGAGGTCCTTGAGCGACTGCACGGCAACTGAGCCGAAAGCTTCGTTGATCTCGATGAAGTCCAGATCCTCTACCGTCCAGCCCGCACGCTTCAGCGCCTGTGCGATCGCGTTGGACGGTTGGGAGTGCAGCGAGTTGTCCGGTCCGGCGACCTGTCCGGGCTTTCCCACCACTGCCAAGTACTTCAACCCGTTGTCGCGGGCGAACCGGCGACTCGTCAGCACCAGTGCGGAGGCGCCGTCGGACAGGGGAGAAGAGTTCCCCGCCGTGATGGTGCCGTCCGTGGCGAACGCAGCCTTCAGCGGAGCAAGGGTTTCCACGGTGGTGTTCGGGCGGACGCCTTCGTCGGTGGCGAGGACCAGCGGATCACCCTTGCGCTGCTTGACCCGCACGGGGGCGATTTCGACGTCGAAAATTCCGTCGGCGATCGCCGCAGCGGCGCGCTGGTGCGAAGCCGCCGCTACTTCGTCCTGGGCCTTGCGGTCGATGCCGAGTGTGACGTTCTTGGTTTCCGTGGACAATCCCATGGACTGCCCGTCGAAAGCGTCAGTAAGACCGTCGTGGGCGGCAACGTCCAGGGCCTGGATGGATCCATAGGTCCAGCCTTGGCGGGATCCCGGCAGCAGGTGCGGGGCACGCGTCATCGACTCCTGCCCGCCAGCCACTACCACCGTGGCGTCTCCGCTGCGGATCAAACGGGCCGCGTCGATGACTGCGGTCAGGCCGGACAGGCAGACCTTGTTGATGGTCACAGCAGGAATGTTCCAGCCCACGCCCGCGGCGATGGCACTCTGGCGTGCCGGGTTCTGTCCGGCGCCGGCCTGAAGCACCTGCCCCATAATGACGGCATCTACTTGTTCGGCTTTGACGCCGCTTGCGGCAAGAGCGGCGCCAATTGCGTGCGCGCCGAGTTCGACGGCGGTCAAGCCCGCCAATTGTCCGTTGAGGCGGCCCTGCGGAGTGCGGGAAGCGGCAAGAATGACGACATCATTGTCGTCGGCGGAGTTGCTCATGGTCTCTCTTCCGGTCCGGGAGTGGTGTAGCAAGGCTATCGCGGTGTGTGCGCCGGCCTAACCATTTAACGGCGGGGGAGGTCCGGGCATTCCGGCAGTGGCAGCCTTCCCTGCTTTGGGTGCCTGTGGCAACGGTGCTTGCAATCACGGACAATCTGGGGTAGACAGGAAGGCTGCTTTGCCGTATTGTAGATATTTGCGTCTTCCCTGTTAACCTTCAGCCTTCATATAGCGGTGGGCTTTACCTCTCAGCTGCGCCATTGACGTGCCGTTACTCAACGTGTACAGCCATGGACGGGCTGGGTCCGGGTCATATAGCGGAACCGGATTAAGTATCCTGCAGAGCACTCTGCGGAATGCAAACGGGGGAGATCTGAAAACGCCTGAAGGTCTGTGGAAGGATCCCTCTTGGTCGCCTCGAGCACCTCTAATAACGAAACCGCTAACACGGCAAGCACCGATGGTGCCACCCGTCGCCTCTCATTCGCAAAGATTCACGAACCCCTTGATGTTCCGAATCTTCTCGCCCTGCAGACGGACAGCTTTGACTGGCTCGTCGGAAACGAACGCTGGCAGGCGCGGGTAGCGAAGGCTGTCGAGGAGGGCGACCTCAGCGTCGCCACCACCTCCGGACTTGCCGACATCTTCGAAGAGATCTCCCCTATCGAGGACTTCCAGGGCACCATGTCCCTGAGCTTCTCCGAGCCGGAGTTCGCTGATCCGAAGTACACCATGGCCGAATGCAAAGACCGTGACGCCACCTACTCGGCCCCGCTGTACGTCAAGGCCGAGTTCATGAACAACAACACGGGCGAAATCAAGCAGCAGACCGTGTTCATGGGCGACTTCCCCCTCATGACTGAGAAGGGTACGTTCGTCGTCAACGGCACCGAGCGTGTTGTTGTCTCCCAGCTGGTCCGTTCCCCGGGCGCCTACTTCGAGCGCGCCGCTGACAAGACCAGTGACAAGGACATCTTCACCGCGAAGATCATCCCGTCCCGTGGTGCTTGGTTCGAACTCGAAATCGACAAGCGCGACCAGGTCGGTGTCCGCCTTGACCGCAAGCGCAAGCAGTCGGTCACGGTTCTCCTGAAGGCCCTCGGCTGGACCGAAGGCCAGATCCTGGAAGAGTTCGGCCAGTACGACTCCATGCGCGCGACGCTGGAGAAGGACGCCACCGAAACCCGCGAAGACGCGCTTCTGGATATCTACCGCAAGCTGCGTCCGGGCGAGCCGCCCACAGTCGAGGCTGCCCAGTCCCTGCTGGACAACCTGTACTTCAACCCCAAGCGCTACGATCTTGCCAAGGTTGGCCGTTACAAGATCAACCGCAAGCTCGGCATCGACCGCTCCCTTGGTGACAAGGAAGCATCGGTCCTGCACGTTGAAGACATCGTTGCCATGATCAAGTTCCTCGTTGCGCTGCACGCCGGCGAGAAGACCATCATGGGCAAGCGCGACGGCGAAGACCACGAGCTCCGCGTCGACATCGATGACATCGACCACTTCGGCAACCGTCGCATCCGCGCCGTGGGCGAACTGATCGAGAACCAGGTCCGCACCGGTCTGTCCCGCATGGAACGCGTCGTCCGCGAACGCATGACCACGCAGGACGTCGAGGCCATTACGCCGCAGACGCTGATCAACATCCGTCCCGTTGTGGCAGCGATCAAGGAGTTCTTCGGAACGTCCCAGCTGTCCCAGTTCATGGACCAGAACAACCCGCTCTCGGGTCTGACCCACAAGCGCCGCCTGTCGGCACTTGGCCCGGGTGGTCTGTCCCGTGACCGCGCCGGCATGGAAGTCCGAGACGTTCACCCGTCCCACTACGGACGTATGTGCCCCATCGAAACCCCTGAAGGCCCGAACATCGGTCTGATCGGTTCGCTGGCTTCCTACGGCCGCATCAACCCGTTCGGCTTCATCGAGACCCCGTACCGCAAGGTGTCCAACGGTGTTGTCTCCGACGACGTCGAATACCTCACGGCCGATGACGAAGCCGAGGTCCTGATCGCACAGGCCAACGCTCCGCTGGATGCTGACAAGAAGTTCTCCGAAGAGACCGTCCTTGTCCGTGCCCGTGGTGGTGGAGGCGAGCCCGTTCTGGTTCCCGCTGCAGATGTCCAGTTCATGGACGTTTCCCCGCGTCAGATGGTGTCCGTTGCAACGGCACTGATCCCGTTCCTCGAGCATGACGATGCCAACCGTGCACTCATGGGTGCCAACATGCAGCGCCAGGCCGTGCCGCTGGTCCGTTCCGAAGCTCCTTTCGTGGGCACCGGCATGGAGCGCGCAGCAGCCGTCGACGCCGGTGACGTTGTCATCGCGAAGAAGGCAGGTGTGGTCACCGAGGTTTCCGCCGAGCTCGTTGTCATGATCAACGACGACGGCACCGAGACCAACTACCGCATCAACAAGTTCGCCCGTTCCAACCAGGGCAACTGCTACAACCACCGTGTTCTGGTCAACGAAGGCCAGCGCCTGGAGGTTGGCGGCATCATCGCTGACGGTCCCGCAACGGACCAGGGTGAGCTCGCCCTCGGAAAGAACCTGCTCGTGGCATTCATGTCATGGGAAGGCCACAACTTCGAGGACGCCATCATCCTTTCGCAGCGCATTGTTGCTGAGGACGTCCTTTCCTCCATCCACATCGAGGAGCACGAAATCGATGCCCGCGACACCAAGCTTGGTGCCGAGGAAATCACCCGTGACATCCCCAACGTGTCCGAGGAAGTCCTGGCTGGCCTGGACGAGCGCGGCATCATCCACATCGGTGCAGAGGTTGAAGCAGGCGACATCCTGGTAGGCAAGGTCACCCCCAAGGGTGAAACCGAGCTGACCCCGGAAGAGCGCCTTCTCCGCGCCATCTTCGGTGAGAAGTCCCGCGAAGTCCGCGACACCTCCCTGAAGGTGCCCCACGGCGAGTCCGGTACGGTCATCGGCGTGCGCGTCTTCGACCGCGACAACGACGACGAACTGCCCCCGGGCGTGAACCAGCTGGTCCGCGTCTACGTTGCAGCCAAGCGCAAGATCACCGACGGCGACAAGCTCGCCGGCCGTCACGGCAACAAGGGTGTTATCTCCAAGATCCTTCCGGTCGAGGACATGCCCTTCCTTGCAGACGGTACCCCGGTGGACATCGTCCTGAACCCGCTTGGTGTTCCGGGTCGAATGAACGTTGGCCAGGTTCTGGAAACCCACCTCGGTTGGGTTGCCAAGACCGGTTGGAAGATCGAAGGCGAGCCGGAGTGGGTCAAGAACCTCCCGAACCTGCCCCGTGAAACCGGCCAGACCACCGTTGCCACCCCGGTGTTCGATGGCGCCCGTGAAGAAGAAATCACTGGCCTGCTTGACTCCACCAACGTAACCCGCGACGGCGACCGCCTGATCGATTCCTCCGGAAAGACCCGTCTGTTCGACGGCCGCTCGGGCGAGCCGTTCCCGGACCCGATCTCCGTCGGTTACATGTACATCCTGAAGCTCCACCACCTGGTGGACGACAAGATCCACGCCCGCTCCACCGGCCCGTACTCCATGATCACGCAGCAGCCGCTGGGTGGTAAGGCACAGTTCGGTGGCCAGCGCTTCGGTGAAATGGAAGTGTGGGCGCTCGAAGCTTATGGCGCTGCCTACACGCTTCAGGAACTCCTCACGATCAAGTCGGATGACATCCACGGTCGTGTGAAGGTCTACGAAGCCATCGTCAAGGGCGAGAACATCCCTGAGCCTGGCGTTCCCGAGTCCTTCAAGGTCTTGATCAAGGAAATGCAGTCGTTGTGCCTGAACGTGGAAGTTCTTTCCACGGACGGAACCACTATCGAGATGCGTGACTCTGATGACGCAGTCTTCACGGCTGCGGAAGAACTGGGTATTGATCTGTCCCGTGCAGAGCCCAGTTCCGTAGAAGAGGTCTAGCAGCGGTTCCGGCGGGCGGTGCTCAACCACTGTCCGCCGGATCAGCTCCCTCTTCCCGTAACCAAGACTTCAGAATTTAGAGAACAAGAGAGAACAGGGACCATATGTCCAGCGAATCCTCCTTCGGCCTCATGCAGATCGGCCTCGCCACCGCGGAAGACATCCGCGGCTGGTCTTACGGTGAGGTCAAGAAGCCGGAAACCATCAACTACCGCACGCTCAAGCCCGAGAAGGACGGCCTCTTCTGCGAGAAGATCTTCGGCCCGTCCCGCGACTGGGAATGCTACTGCGGCAAGTACAAGCGCGTCCGCTTCAAGGGCATCATTTGTGAGCGTTGTGGCGTTGAAGTCACCCGCGCCAAGGTGCGCCGTGAGCGCATGGGCCACATCGAACTGGCCGCGCCCGTAACCCACATCTGGTACTTCAAGGGCGTTCCCTCGCGCTTGGGCTACCTTTTGGACCTGGCACCGAAGGACCTTGAGAAGGTCATCTACTTCGCTGCCTACATGATCACCAGCGTTGACACCGAAAGCCGTCACGCCGAACTGCCGAACCTCCAGGTTGAGCACGACCTCGAGAAGAAGCAGATGATCGACAACCGCGACAGCGACATCGCCACCATCGCCCGCGACCTTGAAGACGAGCTTGCCCGTCTTGAAGGCGAAGGCGCCAAGGCTGCCGACAAGAAGAAGGCCCGCGACTCCGCAGACCGCCAGATGGCGAACGTCCGCAAGCGTGCCGACGCCGACATCGAGCGCCTTGAGCAGGTCTGGGACCGCTTCAAGAACCTCAAGGTCGCTGACCTTGAAGGTGACGAAGGCCTTTACCGCGAACTGCGCGACCGCTACGGTCTGTACTTCGAGGGCTCCATGGGTGCCGAGGCCATCAAGAAGCGCCTCGAAACCTTCGACATGCAGGCTGAGGCCGAGGCCCTGCGCGACACCATCCAGAACGGCAAGGGCCAGCGCAAGACGCGTGCCCTGAAGCGCCTGAAGGTTGTCAACGCATTCCTGACCACCAACAACAGCCCGCTGGGCATGGTCCTCGACGCCGTCCCGGTGATCCCGCCGGAACTGCGCCCGATGGTCCAGCTCGATGGTGGCCGCTTCGCGACCTCCGACCTCAACGACCTCTACCGTCGTGTGATCAACCGCAACAACCGCCTCAAGCGCCTGCTTGACCTCGGTGCTCCGGAGATCATCGTCAACAACGAGAAGCGCATGCTTCAGGAAGCTGTTGACAGCCTCTTCGACAACGGTCGTCGTGGCCGCCCCGTCACGGGTCCGGGCAACCGTCCGCTGAAGTCCCTGAGCGACATGCTCAAGGGCAAGCAGGGTCGTTTCCGCCAGAACCTGCTCGGCAAGCGCGTCGACTACTCCGGCCGTTCGGTCATCGTCGTCGGCCCGCAGCTGAAGCTGCACCAGTGTGGTCTGCCCAAGCAGATGGCCCTGGAGCTCTTCAAGCCGTTCGTGATGAAGCGCCTGGTTGACCTCAACCACGCCCAGAACATCAAGTCGGCAAAGCGCATGGTCGAGCGTTACCGTCCGCAGGTCTGGGACGTGCTGGAAGAGATCATCACCGAACACCCAGTGCTGCTCAACCGTGCACCTACCCTGCACCGCCTCGGCATCCAGGCCTTCGAACCGCAGCTTGTGGAAGGCAAGGCAATCCAGCTTCACCCGCTGGTTTGTGGCGCCTTCAACGCTGACTTCGACGGCGACCAGATGGCAGTCCACCTGCCGCTGAGCCCGGAAGCCCAGGCCGAAGCACGCATCCTGATGCTGTCCTCGAACAACATCCTGAAGCCGTCCGATGGCCGTCCGGTGACCCTGCCTTCGCAGGATATGATCATCGGTCTGTACCACCTGACCACCAAGCGCGTCGGTTCCGCCGGCGAAGGCCGCATCTTCTCCTCGGTTTCGGAAGCAATCATGGCGTACGACGCCCGTGAGCTGCACCTGAACTCCCAGGTCAAGATCCGACTGGACGACTTCGTGCCGTTCGCAGGTTGGGAAGCTCCGGAAGGTTGGGAGCCCGGTCAGCCGGCTCTCGTTGAAACCTCCCTCGGCCAGGTCATCTTCAACCAGACCCTGCCTGAGGACTACCCCTGGGTTGAGGCTGTTGCGGACAAGGGCGAACTGTCCCGGATCGTCAACGACCTCGCAGAGCGCTACCCTAAGGTTGTTACGGCGGCAACGCTGGACAACCTGAAGGACGCAGGTTTCTACTGGGCCACGCGTTCGGGTGTCACGGTTGCTATCTCGGACATCGAGGTTCCGTCCTCCAAGCCGGGCATCCTTGCCGGTTACGAGGGCATGGCCGCCAAGATCCAGGGCCAGTACGACAAGGGCCTGATCGACGACGACGAGCGTCGCCAGGAACTGATCGAGATCTGGAACAAGGCAACCAACGAGATCGCCCAGGCGATGCGCGACAGCCTGTCCCCGATGAACACCATCAACCGCATGGTGTCCTCCGGTGCACGTGGTAACTGGATGCAGGTCCGCCAGATCGCGGGTATCCGTGGTCTTGTGGCCAACCCGAAGGGTGAGATCATCCCGCGTCCGATCAAGTCCTCCTACCGTGAGGGCCTGTCGGTGCTGGAATACTTCATCGCCACGCACGGTGCCCGTAAGGGTCTGGCCGATACCGCTCTGCGTACCGCCAACTCGGGTTACCTGACCCGTCGTCTGGTGGACGTTTCGCAGGACGTCATCGTCCGTGAAGAGGACTGTGGCACTGAGCGCGGTCTGGTCACCCCGATCGCCGTGCCGGATTCCAACGGTGAGCTCGTCCTGGACGAGAACGTCGAGAACAGCGCCTACGCACGTACGCTGGCTGTCGACGTCGTCGATGCCCAGGGCAACGTCCTGGCTCCGGCCGGTACCGACTGCGGCGACGTCGTCATCGACCAGCTGCTGGCTGCAGGCATCACCGAGGTCAAGGTCCGCTCCGTACTCACCTGTGAGTCCAAGGTCGGCACCTGTGCACTGTGCTACGGCCGTTCGCTGGCCACCGGCAAGACCGTGGACATCGGCGAGGCCGTGGGCATCATCGCCGCGCAGTCCATCGGTGAGCCCGGTACCCAGCTGACCATGCGTACGTTCCACACCGGTGGTGCTGTTTCTGCCGGTGGTGGCGACGACATCACCCAGGGTCTGCCCCGTATCCAGGAGCTCTTCGAAGCCCGTACTCCGAAGGGTGTCGCACCGATTGCTGAAGCAGCCGGCCGCATCACCATCGAAGAGTCCGAGCGTCAGATGCGCCTGGTGATCACTCCGGACGATGGTTCCGAAGAGATCGCCTACCCGGTACTGCGCCGTTCACGCCTCCTCATCGAAGATGGCGAGCACGTCAGCGTCGGCCAGAAGCTGATCAACGGTCCGGTGGACCCGAAGCAGGTTCTGCGCATCATGGGTCCTCGTGCGGCACAGAAGTTCCTCGTGGACGAAGTGCAGGGCGTGTACCGCAGCCAGGGTATTGGTATCCACGACAAGCACGTCGAGGTTATCGTCCGCCAGATGCTGCGCCGCGTGACTGTCATCGAGTCCGGCGACTCCGACCTGCTCCCCGGTGAGCTGGCAGAGCGCGCCCGCTTCGAGGACGAGAACCGTCGCGTGGTGTCCGAGGGCAAGTCCCCGGCATCGGGTCGTCCGGAACTCATGGGTATCACCAAGGCTTCCTTGGCTACCGAGTCCTGGCTGTCGGCCGCTTCCTTCCAGGAGACCACCCGCGTCCTGACGCAGGCGGCCATGGAAGGCAAGAGCGATCCTCTGCTCGGCCTGAAGGAAAACGTCATCATCGGTAAGCTCATCCCGGCCGGTACGGGTCTGCCCCGCTACACAGAGGTCACTGTGGAGCCGACGGAAGAAGCAAAGGCAAGCCTGTTCACGGGCCCCAGCGCTTTCACCGACTTCTCCTATGACGCCCTGGGTGGCGACGGCGCTCCCGAGTTCCACGCCATCCCGCTGGATGACTACGATCTCGGCAACGACTTCCGCTGATCCGTTCGGCAGTAGTCACTGAGTGACAACCGGGCCCCGTACTCTTTGCGAGTGCGGGGCCCGGTTCGTTAACGGCAGGATGCTGCCCGGCTGACCGGGGGAGTAGGAGGACGACGGCGGCAGCCGCGTTCCGCCGTCGTCCTCCATACACCCGATTAAGGCTCCAGATCAAGCCGTGCTAGACTTTTGGTAATTGTTCTGTGTGGCAGTGGATGAAGGCCGCCGCAGCATCATTTTGGTTTTGTTCTCATGGTGCTGGGTGGAGCCTGTTTCCGGGTTGCGGGCAACATGCGCAACGAATGCCGCACTTTTGCACGCCTACCGGAGTTTTCGGCCGGCTGCACGAGCAACGCCAAAGTTCCCACGTTCACACAGGCTGGCGCCCGTGTGTGGGGGCAGAGATCAAACAACGGAGAACACGAAAGTGCCTACGATTAACCAGCTGGTCCGCAAGGGCCGCACGCCGAAGGTCTCCAAGACCAAGGCTCCCGCGCTGAAGGGCAGCCCGATGCGTCGCGGTGTTTGCACCCGCGTTTACACCACCACCCCCAAGAAGCCGAACTCGGCTCTTCGTAAGGTGGCACGTGTGCGCCTCAACGGTGGCGTGGAAGTTACCGCTTACATCCCCGGTGTTGGCCACAACCTCCAGGAGCACTCCATCGTGCTCGTCCGTGGTGGTCGTGTGAAGGACCTCCCGGGTGTCCGCTACAAGATTGTCCGTGGCGCACTCGACACCCAGGGTGTCAAGAACCGCAAGCAGGCCCGCAGCCGTTACGGCGCAAAGATGGAGAAGAAGTAATATGCCTCGCAAGGGTCCGGCCCCGAAGCGGCCGCTAGTTTCCGATCCCGTTTACGGCTCCCCGTTGGTCACGCAGCTGATCAACAAGGTTCTGGTTGACGGCAAGAAGTCCACCGCAGAGCGCATCGTTTACGGTGCCCTCGAAGGTGCACGTGCCAAGTCCGGCGGCGACCCCGTTGCCGCTCTCAAGAAGGCCATGGACAACGTCAAGCCTTCCCTCGAGGTGCGTTCACGCCGTGTTGGTGGCGCCACCTACCAGGTTCCGGTTGAGGTCAAGCCGGGTCGCTCCACCGCCCTCGCTCTGCGTTGGCTCGTGGGCTACTCCAAGGCCCGCCGGGAGAAGACCATGACCGAGCGCCTCCAGAACGAAATCCTGGATGCCTCGAACGGTCTCGGTGCCGCTGTCAAGCGTCGCGAAGACACCCACAAGATGGCCGAGTCGAACAAGGCCTTCGCACACTACCGCTGGTAAAACTTCCCGAACGCCGCCGGCTCCACAGAGCCGGCGGCGGACGTGTAGTCCATCCGAAAGGGAGACCCCGTGGCACAGGACGTGCTTACCGACCTTAACAAGGTCCGCAATATCGGCATCATGGCCCACATCGATGCCGGCAAGACCACCACTACCGAGCGCATCCTGTTCTACACGGGTGTGAACCACAAGATCGGCGAGACGCACGACGGCGCCTCGACGACCGACTGGATGGAACAGGAAAAGGAACGCGGCATCACCATCACGTCTGCCGCCGTGACTTGCTTCTGGAACCAGAACCAGATCAACATCATCGACACCCCGGGCCACGTGGACTTCACGGTCGAGGTTGAGCGCTCCCTGCGCGTCCTCGACGGCGCAGTCGCAGTGTTCGACGGCAAGGAAGGCGTGGAGCCGCAGTCCGAGACTGTTTGGCGCCAGGCTGACAAGTACAACGTGCCGCGTATCTGCTTCGTCAACAAGATGGACAAGCTGGGTGCCGACTTCTACTTCACCGTAGACACCATCATTTCCCGCCTTGGTGCCAAGCCGCTGGTCATGCAGCTGCCGATCGGTGCCGAGAACGACTTCATCGGTGTGGTTGACCTCCTCGAAATGCGCGCCCTGGTTTGGCCTGGCGACGCAAAGGGTGACGTCACCATGGGCGCTTCCTACGAAGTGCAGGAAATCCCGGCGGACCTCCAGGCCAAGGCCGAGGAGTACCGTGCACAGCTCGTTGAGACTGTGGCCGAGGCTTCCGAAGAACTCATGGAGAAGTACCTCGAAGGTGAAGAACTCACCCTTGAGGAACTCAAGGCCGGCATCCGCAAGATGACCATCAACTCCGAGCTGTACCCCGTGTTCTGTGGCTCTGCCTTCAAGAACCGCGGTGTCCAGCCGATGCTTGACGCTGTTGTCGACTTCCTGCCGAACCCGCTCGACGTCCCGCCGATGATCGGTCACGATCCCCGCGACGAAGAGAAGGAACTCACCCGTAAGCCTTCTGCTGACGAGCCGTTCTCGGCCCTCGCCTTCAAGATTGCTGCGCACCCGTTCTTCGGTCAGCTGACCTTCGTCCGCGTGTACTCCGGTCACGTTGAGGCCGGCGCCCAGGTGGTCAACTCCACCAAGGGCAAGAAGGAACGTATCGGCAAGCTGTTCCAGATGCACGCCAACAAGGAAATGCCCGTTGAGGGCGCTACCGCCGGCCACATCTACGCAGCCATCGGTCTGAAGGACACCACCACGGGCGACACCCTGTGCGATGCCAACAACCAGATCGTCCTCGAATCCATGAGCTTCCCGGAGCCCGTGATCTCGGTTGCCATCGAGCCCAACACCAAGGGTGACCAGGAGAAGCTCTCCACGGCCATCCAGAAGCTCTCCGCTGAGGACCCGACCTTCCAGGTCTCCCTCAACGAAGACACGGGCCAGACCATCATCGCCGGCATGGGCGAGCTCCACCTGGACATCCTGGTGGACCGCATGCGCCGCGAATTCAAGGTCGAGGCAAACGTCGGCAAGCCGCAGGTTGCTTACCGCGAAACCATCAAGCGCGCAGTCGAGCGTCATGACTACACGCACAAGAAGCAGACCGGTGGTTCGGGTCAGTTCGCAAAGATCCAGATTGCGATCGAACCGATGGACACCGCTTCGGGCGAACTGTACGAGTTCGAGAACAAGGTCACTGGTGGCCGCGTTCCGCGCGAATACATCCCGTCTGTCGACGCCGGTATCCAGGATGCACTGAACGACGGCGTCCTGGCCGGTTACCCGGTTGTCGGCATCAAGGCCACGCTGATCGACGGCGCGTCCCACGATGTTGACTCTTCGGAAATGGCGTTCAAGATCGCCGGACGTATGGCTTTCAAGGAAGCTGCACGCAAGGCGAACCCTGTTCTGCTTGAACCGCTGATGGATGTTGAGGTCCGCACACCTGAGGAATACATGGGTGATGTTATTGGTGACCTGAACGCCCGCCGTGGCCAGATGCAGTCCATGGAAGACGCAGCAGGTGTGAAGGTTATTCGTGCACACGTTCCGCTGTCCGGCATGTTCGGCTACATCGGTGACCTGCGGTCCAAGACCCAGGGTCGCGCTGTGTACTCCATGACGTTCAACAGCTACGCGGAGGTCCCGAAGGCAGTAGCCGACGAGATCATCCAGAAAACCCGCGGCGAGTAATCTCCCGGTAACGGATGCAATTCCGGTATCGGGAAGGCATCTAAGCGCATGAGGCGGGGCTGTGGCGAGAGCCGCAGCCCGGCCCCTGCGCAAACAGACTCGAGGAACTATCATTGGTTCCTGAATCTGCAATTTCATCAAAACCAAGCCCCCAAGTAGACTTGCTAAAGTTTCTGCCGCGAAAAGCGCGGCCGAGGAGCACTTCACTTGAAATCGTTCTAGGAGGAACCTGTGGCAAAGGCAAAGTTCGAGCGGACTAAGCCGCACGTCAACATCGGCACCATTGGTCACGTTGACCACGGTAAGACGACGCTGACTGCCGCCATTTCCAAGGTGCTGTACGACCAGTACCCGGATCTCAACGAGCAGCGCGACTTCGCGTCGATCGACTCCGCTCCGGAAGAGCGCCAGCGCGGTATTACCATCAACATCTCCCACGTGGAGTACCAGACCGAGAAGCGCCACTACGCACACGTAGACGCCCCGGGTCACGCTGACTACATCAAGAACATGATCACCGGTGCTGCCCAGATGGACGGCGCAATCCTCGTGGTTGCCGCAACCGATGGTCCGATGGCTCAGACCCGTGAGCACGTTCTGCTCGCCCGCCAGGTTGGTGTTCCCTACCTGCTGGTCGCACTGAACAAGTCCGACATGGTTGATGACGAAGAACTCCTCGACCTCGTCGAAATGGAAGTTCGTGAGCTCCTGAGCTCGCAGGGCTTCGATGGCGATGAGGCTCCGGTTGTTCGCGTTTCCGGCCTCAAGGCTCTGGAAGGCGACCCGGTTTGGGTCAAGTCCGTCCAGGACCTGATGGCAGCTGTCGACGAGTCCGTTCCGGACCCCGTACGTGACCGCGACAAGCCGTTCCTGATGCCGATCGAAGACGTCTTCACGATCACCGGTCGTGGCACCGTTGTTACGGGCCGCGCCGAGCGTGGAACCCTCGCCATCAACTCCGAGGTCGAGATCGTCGGCATCCGCCCGGTCCAGAAGACCACGGTTACCGGTATCGAGATGTTCCACAAGCAGCTCGACGAAGCATGGGCCGGCGAGAACTGTGGCCTCCTGCTCCGTGGTCTGAAGCGCGACGATGTCGAGCGTGGCCAGGTTGTCGTCAAGCCGGGTTCCATCACCCCGCACACCGACTTCGAGGCAAACGTCTACATCCTGTCCAAGGACGAAGGCGGACGTCACAACCCGTTCTACTCCAACTACCGCCCGCAGTTCTACTTCCGTACCACGGACGTAACCGGCGTTATCACCCTGCCGGAAGGCACGGAAATGGTTATGCCTGGCGACAACACTGAGATGACCGTTGCGCTCATCCAGCCGATCGCTATGGAAGAGGGCCTCGGCTTCGCTATCCGTGAAGGCGGCCGCACCGTTGGTTCGGGACGTGTCACCAAGATCATCAAGTAGTCATTGCTTGTAGATCGGTGATTTCCCGGCATAGCCGGTAGATTGCTCGGAAGAACCCCATCGCTTCTGCGGTGGGGTTCTTCTTTGCTATCATTTATCTATCGAATGGATAAAAATGCAACGCGGGGTCATTTATGGCCCTTTGGGAGACCCTTTATGGGCCATAAGTGACCCCGCGTTGTTTTGCTCTCTAGCTGGCTGACGCCCGACTGCCAGTAGCCCCGAGGAGTTGCCGTGAACGCCCTGCTGATTGTGATGCTGCTTGCCATAACTGCTGTTGTCAGTAACGCCGTGGGCCGGAGGCAGGGCCGCAAAACTCCGCTTCGGAACGCCGAAGCTTCCGGAACCGTGGATCCACAGTCCTACCATGCGGGTTTCCTGGCGGGGCATATGGCTGGATGGCGGGACGCGGAGGCCAAACGGCAGGGGAGTGTCCCACCGCCGACGCAGCCGGTGCGCCCGGTTCCGGCCCGCCCGGCTCCCGCACAGCCAGCGCCTGCCCGGCCAGCTCCACTTCAGCCGGGTCCGCTCCTATCCTCGCAGCTCCCATCCGCCCCGCTTCCGCCCGCCGCAGTCGGTTTTGCCGTACAGGGCCCGCCCGTCACACGGGAATCACCGGCGGAGGTGGCAGCACGCAAGGCAAAGCGGGACCAGCAGAACATCAATATCACCCTCTATGTCGCCAGCCTCCTGCTGGTTGCCGCAGGAGCATTGTTCGTGGGAACCAGCCTTCCGGAGTTCTTCCGCTTTGCAGGCATCTGGCTTATCACGGCGCTGTTCTACGTGTCCGGACTGGTCATCCATGCCAAGGTCCTGCGCTTGCGACCCGCGGCTACGGCATTCGTAGGAACAGGACTTGCGCTCATTCCGGTCACCGGCCTTGCCATGTACAACTTTGCGCTCCACAGTGGCCCCGCCGCATGGTTGGTCACATCGTTGCTGGGAACCGCCCTTTATGCCTATACGGCGGTGAGGTTGGACAACAGGGTCTTGGCCTACTTGTCGCTCAGCTTCGTGGTTTCCACCGCGTGGTCCGGTGTCTCCATACTCGGCGGAGCACTGGTTTGGTACTTCACGGCCCTGATCGGTGTTGCCGTACTCCTCACACTGGCAGCACTGCTGCGGCCACGCTGGATACCGCCCTTGTACGTTCGCCCGTTGATGACGCTGCATCCGTACGTTGTGCCGTTGGTTGCGTTGGCCGTGACCTTGACTCCGCACCTCCTGGCAAAGGGGGAGTACGCGCTTGTCATGCTGATGTGTGGCAGCTACTTCGCCGTCATGGGTGCCATCCCACGGGCGCGGCACAGGGTCCAGCATGTTTATGCTGCGCGGCTTGCCTTGACCCTGGCGCTAGCGGGGCTGGTCTGGGATCTCACGGCCGATGTCAGTACGGTGCTTTTTGCCGCCGTCCTTTGCCTGGGTGTCCAAGCCCTCGGGGTGGCCGTCGCAGGTGCGAGGTTTGCTCCGCGTCTCTGGTGGAACGATTCTGTGTCCTGCCTGGCCCTGCAGTTGGTTGCCTCCAGCGTCCTGACGGTAGTGCTGGGGCTTGGCGCCTTCGAATTGCCTGCCCACCTTCCATTGGCGGTGACCATGCTGACTGCCATGATGCTGGGCTTGAAGCTGCGCAACGGTGTTGAGTTTGCCCCCGCGGGTGTCCTTGTAGCGGCCTTGGCGTTCAGTGCGTGGCTGGGTGCTTGGCCTGTCGCCACTCTCCTGATTTCCGCCGCGTTTTTCTGGTTCCTGTTGACGATTGCCACGACCGACTATCGCCGGCAGCTTGTCCTTGCCGGACGGATCGCCCTGACGATTGCTGCCCCGGCCGCCGTGGCTGCCCTGTTCGAAGGCAGCCCGGACAGGGTGGCCTTCTCAGTGGTGGCGTTCGTGGCCGCGGCAGCGGTGCAGCAGTTGGTGAATGCGGTGCTGGCACCCAGTGGAACCCGGGTTCTGGCGCCGCAGTCTTCCGTGGCGGGGTTCGGTGGAGCTGCAATGGCGGGACTCCTGGTGCTGCCGGTGTTTGATGACACCCCAGGCCGCACCTTCGTCGCCACGGCGCTGCTGTGGGCCCTGGGTGCGGGAGTGGCATCGGGGATGTTGTTGCTCCACGGTACCCGCACTGCGCAACTCGGACCGACTCCATGGACCCTGTCCGTGGGCGAAATCCTGGCTCCGTCGACTGCCTTGCTGACCGGAATCCTGGCGGTTGCGGCCGTTTCGGTGGCCTTGGGAAACCTGGTTCTTGTGGTCGCCGTGGCCTACTTCTGCGCAACTGCCCTGAGGCTTGCCCATTCCTTCCATCGGCAGCTGTACTGGTGGTTGGCTCGGGCCGGTGGCACCCTTCTGGCGGCATCAGCCTACGCCGATGCAGGAGAGCACGGCTGGCGTGTCCTCCTGGCGGGTGAGACGCCGACAGTGCCCTTGGTGCTCGTGTTTGCGGCTGCTTTGCAATTGGCGCTGCCCTTGGGCGGATCCAGCCGGCGCCGGTTCCCGGCGGCGTCGATGATCGACGCCGCCGCGGTGCTTGGAGTGATGGCCGCTGCCACCATTGTCCTCACAACGGGCGGCAGGGTGGTTCAACCCTTCCTGTACAACAGCTGGCAACCCGGACTTGCCGCGTCGGCGACCGCTCTTGCCGCGATTCTGTGCGGTGTGGTCCTGCGCCGCCACCCAGGCGCGTGGCTCTTCGCCCCAGCAGCGTGTGCACTTCTTCTTCTCCTTCGGATGGGTAGCGTCCGAGACGTCGAGATCCTGTTCGCAATCTTCGCGGCCTATGGCGCTCTCATGGCGTGGACCGTTCGGGACCGGACTCTTCGTGGGGGATACCTGGTCGGGGCCCGCGTCCTGTTCACGGCCTTCGTGGGACTAGTGGTGTTCGACGCCACAGAATCATCGACCGCTGCAACCATCGCCCTAACTGTGGTCCTGTTGGTGCAGCACGGTGTGACGTTGCTCCTGCGCTCGTTCACCGTGGACATCGCCTTCCAAGGCGGCACTTTCGTGGCAACGTTGGGTGCCCAACTCCTCCTGCCGCTGGCCTACTTGGCGGCCGGGGATTACGACGGCGGTGGCCGTTGGGTGGTCCTGCTCGGCTTGGTCATCGTCCCGGCGTGTGCCGCTTTGGCTTCGCGTTTGTTGGCTGCGAGGGGTTTGGCCGGGATTCTCTGCGCATACCTTGGGGTCGTTGCGGTCATCGGGGGAGTGCTCGCAGCAGGTCCGGCGCTGCGCTTCCCGTCTGCCACCTGGCTCTATCAACCTCTATTGGACAAATCCCAGGTTCCCGTAGTTTTGCTGGGTCTGGCTCTGGCGCTTGTTGTCGGCCGGACCAGGATCGCAGCCCGACCGGTAGGGACTTCAGGGGTGAACGTCCTCACGCGCTGGTTCTGGTTGGTTTCCTCGCTGGCCATGGTGGTCACCGGCGGACTGTTGGCCCTGGCTGTTTCCCCCGGACTCAGCGGTCTGTCCGCCCTTGTGCTGGCGCTCGTCCTGTTTGCGGCCTCGCACCTGGAACGCGTGCCTGCCCTGTACGCAGCGGCGGCTCCGTCCGTGCCGCTTGGTGCGGTACCCGCCGTCGGAGGTTTGCTGGAGGGCCTGCCGCCCGGCGTCTGGACGGCCTATACCCCTTGGCTTGTGGGTGCCGCGGGTTCCGCTGTGCTCCTTTACGCCATGAAGGCGTTTGGTGGTCCGGCCATCAGAAGCGAACTCGGGCGGCAGCGGGCCCTGGCTGCCACGACTGCTGTGGCTCTCGCGTCGTCGGCTGTTGTCGGAATGGGGCGTGACGAAACATCCTTGGCCGCCTTCGGGCTCATGTCCGCGCTGGGCGTGCTGGTGGTGGCTGAGGTTCCACAGGGCAAATGGCTCGCCGGCGAAGTGGCGGCGTTGGTCTCCGTTGCCGCACTGCAACGGGCGGTCCTGTTTGCGGACGGGGCCAGGCCGGACTGGTTCTGGACAGTGCAGTGGTACGTGGCAGCAGCTGCTGTTATGGCAGGGCTGCGCTATATCAAAGGCCAGCACCGGGATGGATTGTGGCGACTGTGCGCGGGGGCAGGGCTTCTGTCGTTGACATCGCTCGCGACCATCTTTGGCGGTACAACGGCCCAGCAGTTGTACGTTCTGGTGGCCCACGTGCTGCTGCTCGCGGCGGGTCTTGTCGTAGCCGATCGCATACCAGTGGTTTGGGGGGCCGTCGGCGTGGTGCTGAGCATCATGTGGGCCCTCCGGACCTACGCCTTCGCGATGCTTGCGCTGGTTGCGGTGGGACTCATCGTCCTCGCCGTCTGGCGCTTGAACCGAAAGCCGTCTGGTCCCGGAGACCAGCCCGACATTGGGGACCACCCCGCGGCCCCGCAGGGGGTCGACGGTATCCGATAGGCTTGCAGTTCAAGGAGAGGAGCGCGGCATGGAATTCCTGATTTTCCTGGCAGTCATAGCTGCTATTGGTGGTGCGGTGCTGTGGGGACGCAAGAACTTCCGGCAAGAGATCGACAGGGCCAAGCGCATCCGCCGGGCCAACAAGAACCAGTAGCTTCCGGTTCGGTCAGCCGCCCTGCGTAACCGGGGAGAGATTTAACCTATCTGCGCTACATCCCGTTTCTTCGTGCGTGTGCCAAAGCCCGGAACCAGTAGAACGACTCCTTCGGAGTCCGTTCCAGCGTCTCGAAGTCCACATGGACCAAGCCGAACCGCTGCGAGTAGCCCGCTGCCCACTCAAAATTGTCCAGCAGGGTCCACACGTAGTATCCGCGCAGATCCACCCCTTCAGCCACGCCCCCCGGGCCGGCCGCCGTCACGGCGTGTCCAAGGTGCTCAGCCAGATAAGTGATGCGGTTGGTGTCCTGGATCGCGCCGTCCACGTGGGCCGGCTCCGGAAAGCTGGCGCCTCCTTCGGTTATGTAGACAGGCGGCAGGGCTGAGCCATACCGCTGCTTCATTTCCTGGAGCACCGTGGCAAGTTGCTCAGGTGCCTCGGGCCAACCAAAACCGGTGGTTTCGTATTCCTGGTACGCGGCCAGGTGGAAGGGGACATTGCCCATCTCTTCGGCCTGCCCCGTGGGTATCTCGGCAGGCCCCCTGCCGGAGGCCACTTTGATGGGGTAGTAATAGTTCAGTCCATAGAAATCCAGGGGCTGGCTGATGGTCTCAAGGTCGCCATCAAGTACGGGACCCAAAGAGCGGAACCAGGGCCACAGGGGAAGTGACGGCTTGGGGTATTGGCCCAGGAGGACTGCGTCGGCGTATATACGGTTCAGTATCAGGTCCAGCGCCTCGGCCATCAGGCGGTCCGACAGGCGGCTGCTCGCCGGCCGCACCGGGGAGTGCATGTTGGACAGCCCGATCTCTCCTTTGACCCCTTCTGCCCGGAGTGCCTTGACGGCCAGCCCATGGCCCAACAACTGGTGATGTGCTGCAGGGAGGCAGTCAAACAGGAGTTGGCGACCAGGGGCGTGCGCCCCCAACGCGTAGCCTTGCAGGGTCACTGAAACGGGTTCGTTGACAGTGACCCAATGATCGACGCGGTCTCCGAAGTGACGGGCGGCGATAGCGGCATAGTCTGCAAGCCGCTGGGAAGTGTCCCGGTTCATCCAGCCGCCCGCATGCTCAAGGGGGAGCGGGGTATCCCAGTGATAAAGCGTTACCATGGGGGAGATCCCCGCCGCCAGGAGCTTGTCCAGCAAGCGGTCGTAGAAGTCCAGGCCGCGCTGGTTGACGGCACCTTGGCCGTCCGGCTGGATCCTTGGCCAGGAAAGCGAGAGGCGATAGGAGTCCACCCCCAGCTCCTGCATGAGGGCTATGTCCTCATCAGCGCGGTTGTAGTGGTCGCACGCAACGGCGGGGGAGCCGCCGTCGACTATTGCTCCTGGCTTTTCCGCGAACGCATCCCAACCGGAGGGGCCGCGTCCATCGGCCGTGAGGGAACCTTCGATCTGGAAGGCTGCAGTTGCGACTCCCAGCCTGAAACCCGGCCGCAAGCGTGCAGCGAGATCTTCCACTGAGCCTGAATCCTGCACGGACATGCCACCATCATCCCCAGTCGGCAGGGGTCGGGCAATGGCCATTCCGGCCCCGATTGGCCTTTGCTCCGGATTTCCGCCATACTGGATGAGTTGTTCAAGCGCTTCTTCGTGTCCCGATCCGGATAATGCCGGGTGCCAGGGTCCAGGTTGAAGCCCAAACATAACCCTGAACCCCATGGAATGCGGTCGAGTCTGCGTTGAAATCGCGACACGCCCGACCGCGGGGGTCGGTGCGCCGGCAGGTTGAGGAACCCGGAATTTCCGGATTCAGCTTGTGCGGCGTGTGGTGGTAATACCTCAAACGCCTCGGCGGCCACATCAACAGGTAAGTAAACAGAGCAGCCCTAACTAGAGCAGCACTAGCTGAAAGAGAGTCAGGCGACATGGCGGGACAAAAAATCCGCATCCGGCTGAAGTCATATGACCACGAGGTCATTGATGTTTCAGCGCGGAAGATCGTTGAGACGGTCACGCGCGCAGGCGCAACGGTAGTCGGCCCGGTGCCGCTGCCCACGGAGAAGAACGTTTACTGCGTTATTCGCTCTCCTCACAAGTACAAGGACAGCCGTGAGCACTTCGAAATGCGTACTCACAAGCGTCTGATCGACATCATCGACCCCACGCCGAAGGCCGTTGACTCGCTTATGCGTCTCGACCTGCCTGCAGACGTGAACATCGAAATCAAGCTCTAGGGAGGTGCTGAGAGACTATGACCGCAACCCGTAACGTAAAGGGCCTGCTGGGCACGAAGCTCGGCATGACCCAGGTCTGGGACGAGAACAACAAGCTCATCCCGGTAACTGTCGTCCAGGCTGACTCCAACGTCATCACGCAGCTGCGCAACGCAGACGTCGATGGCTATGTCGCCGTCCAGATCGGCTACGGCCAGATCGACCCCCGCAAGGTCACCAAGCCGCTGGCTGGTCACTTTGAAAAGGCTGGCGTTACCCCTCGCCGCCACGTCGTCGAACTGCGTACCGCAGACGCCGCATCCTACGAGCTGGGCCAGGAGCTCTCTGTTGAGATCTTCGAAGCCGGCCAGAAGATCGACGTCGTCGGCACCTCCAAGGGTAAGGGCTTCGCCGGTGTTATGAAGCGTCACGGCTTCTCCGGTGTTGGCGCTTCCCACGGTGCCCACAAGAACCACCGTAAGCCTGGCTCCATCGGTGGCGCATCCACCCCGAGCCGCGTCTTCAAGGGCCTGAAAATGGCCGGCCGCATGGGCGCCGAGCGTCACACCACGCTGAACCTCACGGTTCACGCTGTTGACGTTGAGAAGTCGCTGCTCCTTATCAAGGGTGCCGTCCCCGGCGCCCGCGGCCAGGTCGTACTCGTACGTTCCGCCGTGAAGGGAGCCTAGTTCAATGACTAGCACTGTCAAGGTTGACCTGCCTGCAGAGATCTTCGACGTCCAGACCAACGTGCCGCTGCTGCACCAGGTCGTCGTCGCACAGCTCGCTGCTGCACGCCAGGGTACCCACAAGACGAAGACCCGCGCTGAGGTTTCCGGTGCAGGTCGCAAGCCGTTCAAGCAGAAGGGCACCGGCCGCGCCCGTCAGGGTTCCATCCGTGCTCCTCACATGACCGGTGGTGGCGTTGTCCACGGTCCGACACCTCGTGACTACAGCCAGCGCACCCCCAAGAAGATGAAGGCTGCTGCACTCCGCGGTGCCCTGTCTGACCGCGCCCGCAACGGCCGCATCCACGTCATCGCTGAACTGGTCGCCGGCACCAAGCCGTCCGCCAAGGACGCACTGGCTTCGCTGCGCTCCGTCACCGAGCGCAAGAACCTGCTCGTCGTTATCGAGCGCGCCAACGATGTTGCTGCACTGTCGGTGCGCAACCTCCAGGATGTTCACGTTCTGTACGCAGACCAGCTGAACACCTACGACGTGCTCATCTCCGACGACGTGGTCTTCACCAAGGCTGCTTTCGAGGCGTTCGTCGCTGACAAGGCAAAGAACGAGGAGGCCTCCAAGTGAGCGTAACCACCATCAAGGATCCGCGCGACGTCGTGCTTGCACCCGTCGTTTCGGAAAAGAGCTACGGTCTGATCGACGAAGGCAAGTACACCTTCCTGGTGGACCCTCGCTCGAACAAGACCGAGATCAAGCTGGCCGTTGAGAAGATCTTCTCGGTCAAAGTTGACTCGATCAACACCATCAACCGTGCCGGTAAGCGCAAGCGCACCAAATTCGGCTGGGGACAGCGCAAGAGCACCAAGCGTGCGATTGTCACCCTCAAAGAAGGCACAATCGACATCTTCGGCGGTCCGCTCGCGTAGCGGAGACCACTTTAACGAGGAAATAAATTATGGGAATCCGTAAATACAAGCCGACTACCCCGGGCCGTCGCGGCTCGAGCGTAGCCGACTTTGCTGAAATCACGCGATCGACTCCGGAAAAGTCGTTGCTGCGTCCGCTGCACAAGACCGGCGGCCGTAACAACACCGGTAAGATCACCACCCGTCACAAGGGTGGTGGGCACAAGCGCCAGTACCGTCTGATCGACTTCCGTCGTCACGACAAGGACGGCATCAACGCCCGCGTAGCCGAAATTGAGTACGATCCGAACCGTACGGCACGTATCGCTCTCCTGCACTACGTTGATGGCACCAAGCGTTACATCATCGCCCCCAACAAGCTGTCCCAGGGTGACTTCGTCGAGGCTGGCCCCGACGCTGACATCAAGCCGGGCAACAACCTGCCGCTGCGCAACATCCCGGTTGGTACCGTAATCCACGCAGTTGAACTGCGTCCGGGTGGCGGCGCCAAGATGGCCCGTTCCGCAGGTGCTTCGGTACAGCTCGTCGCCAAGGAAGGCCGTTTCGCCCAGCTGCGTCTGCCCTCCGGTGAAATCCGCAACGTTGACGTGCGCTGCCGCGCAACCGTCGGCGAGGTTGGCAACGCCGAGCAGTCGAACATCAACTGGGGCAAGGCCGGCCGTATGCGCTGGAAGGGCGTTCGCCCGACCGTCCGTGGTGTAGCCATGAACCCGGTTGACCACCCGCACGGTGGTGGTGAAGGTAAGACTTCCGGTGGACGTCACCCGGTTAACCCGAACGGCAAGCCCGAGGGCCGTACCCGCCGTCCGAACAAAGAGAGCGACAAGCTTATTGTTCGTCGCCGCCGTACTGGCAAGAACAAGCGATAGGAGCCTGGACACATGCCACGCAGCCTGAAAAAAGGTCCTTTCGTTGACCAGCACCTCTTTGTGAAGGTCGCACGGGAAAACGATAAGGGCACCAAGAACGTCATCAAGACCTGGTCCCGTCGTTCGATGATCATCCCCGACATGCTCGGGCACACGATCGCCGTACACGACGGACGCAAGCACATCCCGGTGTTTGTCACTGAGTCGATGGTCGGGCACAAGCTCGGCGAATTCGCTCCCACGCGGACATTCCGCGGCCATGTTAAGGACGACCGTAAGGGCAAGCGCCGCTAAGGCGCCTGACTTTACGTCTTAGACGAGAGAAGGAAAGCAATGGAAGCCAAGGCTATTGCGCGTCACATCCGCGTAACGCCTATGAAGGCCCGGCGCGTCGTCAACCTTGTTCGTGGTAAGCAAGCGAATGAGGCTCTGGCAATTCTGAAGTTTGCCCCCCAGGCAGCTTCGGAGCCGGTATTCAAGGTACTTCAGTCGGCAATGGCCAACGCACGCGTCCTCGCGGACCGTGACGGCGTTGCATTCGACGACAGCGACCTGTTCATCAGCGAAGCATTCGTTGACGAAGGCCCGACCATGAAGCGGTTCCAGCCGCGTGCCCAGGGCCGCGCCTACCGCATCAGGAAGCGGACCAGCCACATCACTTTGGTCGTGGCAACCCCGGAGAAAGAGGAGGCTCGCTAAGTGGGACAGAAAGTAAACCCGCACGGGTTCCGACTCGGCATCACCACCGACCACGTTTCGCACTGGTTCGCTGACAGCACCAAGCCCGGACAGCGCTACAAGGACTTCGTCCGCGAGGACATCAAGATCCGTCAGCTCATGTCCACCGGCATGGAGCGCGCCGGCATCGCCAAGGTCGAGATCGAGCGCACCCGTGACCGTGTCCGCGTGGACATCCACACGGCACGCCCGGGTATCGTTATCGGCCGCCGCGGCGCCGAAGCAGACCGCATCCGCGGCGAGCTCGAAAAGCTCACCGGCAAGCAGGTCCAGCTGAACATCCTCGAGGTCAAGAACCCCGAGATGGAAGCACAGCTTGTTGCCCAGGGCATCGCTGAGCAGCTGACTTCCCGCGTGGCTTTCCGCCGTGCGATGAAGAAGGCAATGCAGTCCGCACAGCGTGCGGGTGCCAAGGGCATCCGTGTTGCTTGCTCGGGCCGTCTGGGTGGCGCAGAAATGTCCCGCTCGGAGTTCTACCGCGAAGGCCGTGTGCCCCTGCACACCCTCCGCGCGAACATCGACTACGGCTTCTACGAAGCCAAGACCACCTTCGGCCGCATCGGTGTGAAGGTCTGGATCTACAAGGGTGACGTAACCGCCAAGGAACTGGCCCAGCAGGCAGCTGCTGCTCCGTCCCGTGGCCGTGCAGGAGACCGTCCGGGCCGCCCGGGTGGCGACCGCCGTCGTCGTAACGACCGTCCGGCAGCTGAGGCAGCACCTGCTGCCGTTGAAGCACCGGCCGCTGAAGCTGCTGCTCCGGCAGCAGAAGGAGGACAGGCTTAAATGCTTATCCCACGTCGAGTCAAGCACCGTAAGCAGCACCACCCGGGTCGTTCCGGCGCCGCTACGGGCGGCACCAAGGTCAGCTTCGGTGAGTTCGGTATCCAGGCCCTGAGCCCGGCATACGTTACCAACCGTCAGATCGAGTCCGCTCGTATCGCGATGACCCGCCACATCAAGCGTGGCGGTAAGGTCTGGATCAACATCTACCCGGACCGTCCGCTGACGAAGAAGCCTGCTGAAACCCGTATGGGTTCCGGTAAGGGTTCTCCGGAATGGTGGGTCGCAAACGTCAAGCCGGGTCGGGTTCTCTTCGAACTCTCCGGTGTCAATGAAGAGGTAGCTCGCGAGGCCCTGCGCCTGGCAATCCACAAGCTGCCGTTGAAGGCACGCATTGTGCGTCGCGAAGGTGGTGAATAGAAATGGCAGTAGGGTCGAAGGATCTCGCACCCGCACAGCTGGACGGTTTCGACAACGAGCGTCTCGTTGAAGAACTCCGCAAGTCCAAGGAAGAGCTGTTCAACCTGCGTTTCCAGTCCGCCACCGGACAGCTGGAGAACCACGGTCGCCTGCGCGCGGTAAAGAAGGACATCGCACGCATCTACACCGTTCTCCGTGAGCGCGAGCTGGGCATTCGTGCCGAGGTTGCCGCACCGGTTGTGGAAGCCAAGGAAGAAAAGAAGTCCAAGAAGGCTGCCAAGGCTGAAAAGGCCGAGGTTGAAGCTGGAGAGGACGCCAAGTGAGCGAGAAGGAAAACGTGACGGAAGCAGCAGCCAGCGCTGAACAGCGCGGTTACCGTAAGACGCGTCGCGGCTACGTTGTCTCCGACAAGATGGAAAAGACCATCGTTGTCGAGGTTGAAGACCGCGTGAAGCACGCTCTGTACGGCAAGGTTATTCGCCGCACCTCGAAGATCAAGGCTCACGACGAGCAGAACACCGCCGGCATCGGCGACCTCGTTCTGATCGCCGAGACCCGCCCGCTGTCCGCTACCAAGCGGTTCCGCCTGGTGGAGATCCTCGAAAAGGCCAAGTAAATCCGACGCCGGGCCCGCCCGGCATGGATTCACTGGAAAGGTCCGCATTCCTGACGGAATGCGGACCTTTCCGCGTTCCTGCCCGTTTCGGTCGAAGGCCGAAAACGTGCTAGGATATTGAGTTTGTATGGCGCCATTAGTGCGTCGTCAACCACCTCGTAAACAATCGTGCCGCTGCATACTGCCCCGCGCAGAGTTTTCTGCAAGGGAAGCTGATGCTCGTGGCACGGGCGTTTAGGCCTGTTCTGGCAAAATCCAGGCAGGTCAAGAGACACCCCGATCAACCGTTCCGCAAGGCTCATTCCGTATGCATGATTTCGGTCTGAGAACCGGCGCGACGCAAGGAGTAGAAATTGATTCAGCAGGAGTCGCGACTGAAGGTCGCCGACAACACGGGTGCTAAGGAAATCCTTACCATTCGCGTTCTCGGTGGATCCGGCCGTCGCTACGCAGGCATCGGTGACGTCATCGTCGCCACCGTCAAGGACGCTATCCCTGGCGGAAACGTAAAGAAGGGTGACGTCGTCAAGGCCGTCATCGTTCGTACCAAGAAGGAACGCCGCCGTGCGGATGGTTCCTACATCAAGTTTGACGAGAACGCAGCTGTGATCCTGAAGAACGACGGTGACCCCCGCGGTACCCGTATCTTCGGCCCGGTTGGTCGTGAACTTCGCGACAAGAAGTTCATGAAGATCGTTTCGCTGGCCCCGGAGGTGCTCTAGTCCATGGCTAAGATCAAGAAGGGTGACCTCGTTCAGGTCATCACCGGCGCCAAGCAGGAACGCGGCGGCGACCGCGGCAAGCAGGGCAAGGTCCTGCGCGTATTCCCCGACACCAACCGCGTGCTGGTAGAGGGAATCAACCGCGTCACCAAGCACACCAAGGTTGGACAGTCGCAGCGCGGCACCAAGACCGGCGGCATCGAGGTTGTTGAAGCCCCGATCCACGTCTCCAACGTTGCTCTGGTAGACCCGTCGACCAAGAAGCCGACCCGTGTTGGTTTCCGTCTCGACACCGTTGAGAAGGACGGTCGCACCAAGACCGTTCGCATCCGCGTGTCCAAGGCCACCGGGAAGGACATCTAATGACTGAGACTCTCGAGACTCCAGTGAAGATCGTTCCGCGTCTGAAGACGAAGTACGCAGAGACCATCAAGAAGTCACTGCAGGACGAATTCAACTACGCGAACGTGAACCAGGTTCCCCGCCTGGTGAAGGTTGTAGTGAACATGGGTGTTGGAGATGCCGCCAAGGACTCCAAGCTGATCGACGGCGCTGTCCGCGACCTCACCCTGATCACCGGCCAGAAGCCGCAGGTAACCAAGGCCCGCAAGTCGATCGCACAGTTCAAGCTGCGCGAAGGCATGCCGATCGGTGCACACGCAACTCTGCGTGGAGACCGCATGTGGGAATTCGTGGACCGTCTGGTTTCGCTGGCTCTGCCGCGTATCCGTGACTTCCGCGGCCTCAACGGCAAGCAGTTCGACGGTAACGGCAACTACACCTTCGGTCTGACCGAGCAGGTTATGTTCCACGAAATCGACCAGGACTCCATCGACCGCGTTCGCGGTATGGACATCACGGTTGTAACCACCGCCAAGACCGACGACGAAGGCCGCGCGCTGCTCAAGGCGCTTGGTTTCCCGTTCAAGACCGAAAACTAACTACGTGACAGGTCCGTCCGCGCAGGTTCGTAAGAACACGCGCAGCGGAAACCGGTACGAGGAAGGGCTATAGCCCAAATGACTATGACAGATCCTGTCGCAGACATGCTCACGCGTCTGCGCAATGCAAACTCGGCATACCACGACTCCGTGTCCATGCCGTACAGCAAACTGAAGGCACGCGTTGCCGACATCCTCAAGGCTGAAGGCTTCATTGCCGGCTGGAAGGAAGAGGACGCCGAGGTTGGCAAGAAGCTGACCATCGACCTGAAGTTCGGTCCGAACCGCGAGCGTTCCATCGCTGGCGTCCGCCGCATCTCCAAGCCGGGTCTCCGCGTTTACGCGAAGTCCACCAACCTGCCTCACGTGCTGGGTGGCCTGGGTATCGCAATCCTGTCCACCTCTTCCGGCCTCCTGACTGACAAGCAGGCCGGTAAGAAGGGCGTGGGCGGCGAAGTCCTCGCGTACGTCTGGTAACGGGAAAGGAAGAGAATAATGTCACGTATTGGACGTCTCCCCATCACCGTTCCTGCCGGAGTTGAGGTCAAGCTCGATGGCTCCGTCATCAGCGTCAAGGGTTCCAAGGGCGAGCTGAGCCACACTGTTGCCAGCCCGATCGAGGTCTCCCTGGAAGAGAACACTCTCACGGTCACCCGCCCGAACGACGAGCGCAACTCGCGTTCGCTGCACGGCCTGACCCGCACCCTGATCGCCAACATGATCCAGGGCGTTACCGAGGGCTACGAGAAGAAGCTTGAAATCGTCGGTACCGGTTACCGCGTTCAGGCCAAGGGTTCTGACCTGGAGTTCGCTCTGGGCTTCAGCCACCCGGTCAACGTCTCTGCGCCCGAAGGCATCACCTTCGTAGTAGAGGGTCCGACCAAGCTCTCTGTTGCGGGTATCAACAAGCAGCAGGTCGGCGAGGTTGCTGCCAACATTCGCAAGCTGCGCAAGCCCGACCCCTACAAGGGCAAGGGTGTCCGTTACGCCGGCGAAGTCATCCGCCGCAAGGTCGGAAAGGCTGGTAAGTAAACCATGGCCATCGCAATTAACAAGAAGCGTACGAACAAGAGCAAGTCGGCTGCACGCAACCGTCGCCAGCTTCGTATTCGCAAGCGCATCAGCGGTACGGCTGTACGTCCTCGTCTGGTCGTAAACCGTTCGGCACGCCACATCTTCGTCCAGGTTGTCGATGACAGCAAGGGTGTAACCGTGGCTTACGCTTCCACTTTGGAAGCTGACCTTCGCGCACTTGACGCAGACAAGACGGCCAAGGCCAAGCGCGTTGGCGAGCTCGTTGCAGAGCGCGCAAAGGCTGCAGGCGTCGAGGCTGTTGTCTTCGACCGTGGCGGTAACAAGTACCACGGCCGCATCGCCGCCGTCGCTGACGGTGCTCGCGAAGGTGGGCTGGCACTGTGACCGTTGAAAATAACGAAAAGGACATTCAGGTGACTGAAGCTGTAGCTGCTGAAGCAACTGAGACCGCACCCGCTACCGATGACCGCCGCGGCGGACGTCGTGGCGAGCGTGGCGACCGTGGCCAGGGCCGCGGCGACCGTGGTGGCCGTGGTGGCCGCGACGGCGGTCGTGAAGCCGAGAAGAGCCAGTTCGTAGAGCGCGTTGTCACCATCAACCGCGTTGCCAAGGTGGTCAAGGGTGGTCGTCGCTTCAGCTTCACCGCTCTGGTCGTCGTCGGTGACGGCAACGGTCTGGTCGGCGTTGGCTACGGCAAGGCCAAGGAAGTTCCCGCTGCTATCGCAAAGGGCGTAGAAGAGGCCAAGAAGTCCTTCTTCCGCGTTCCCCGCGTTGGCAACACCATCCCGCACCGCGTGCAGGGTGAGGCTGCTGCAGGCGTTGTCCTGCTGCGTCCGGCTTCCGCCGGTACCGGTGTTATCGCCGGTGGTCCGGTCCGCGCGGTATTGGAGTGCGTGGGTATCCACGACATCCTCTCCAAGTCGCTCGGTTCTTCCAACGCGATCAACATCGTTCACGCGACCGTTGACGCTCTGAAGCAGCTCGAAGAGCCCGCTTCCGTGGCTGCCCGCCGTGGCCTGCCGCTGGACGAGGTTGCTCCTGCTGCTCTGGTGCGCGCGCTCCAGAACCAGAAGGCAGGTGTTTAGTCATGGCTAAGAACCTGACTCCCTCCGACGCCAAGTTGGAGATCACCCAGATCAAGGGCGTCATCGGCGCCAAGCAGAACCAGATCGCTACCCTTCGGTCCCTCGGCCTGAAGCGCATCGGACACACCGTTGTCCGTACCGCTGATGCTGTAACCGTCGGCTACCTGAACACGGTTCCGCACCTCGTGAATGTAGAGGAGGCGAAGTAATGGCAGAGAACCAGACCGCCGCAGAGACTGCTGAGAAGCAGAACGCTCTGAAGGTCCACCACCTGCGTCCCGCCCCGGGTGCCAAGACCGCCAAGACCCGTGTTGGTCGTGGTGAAGGCTCCAAGGGTAAGACCGCTGGTCGCGGTACCAAGGGTACGAAGGCCCGCTACCAGGTAAAGGCTGGCTTTGCCGGCGGCCAGCTGCCGCTGCACATGCGCCTGCCGAAGCTGCGCGGCTTCAAGAACCCGTTCCGGGTTGAGTTCCAGGTTGTTAACCTGGAGAAGCTCAACGAGCTCTTCCCGGAAGGTGGCACCGTCACCGTTGAATCACTGGTTGAAAAGGGCGCCGTTCGCAAGAACCAGCCCGTGAAGGTGCTTGGCACCGGCGACATCACCGTCAAGGTCGACGTCACCGTCCACGCTTTCTCCTCCAGCGCTTCGGAAAAGATCGCTGCAGCAGGCGGATCCACCACCACTCTCTAAGGGTGTGTGGGGCATCAGCCCGCTGTCATAAAGAATCCCGGTATGCGGGGCTTCGGCCCCGGATACCGGGATTTTTTTCGTGGTTGTGGACTCTCGATTATTACGACGGCGTCACAAGCAGTTAGACTCGGTTGTTGGGTTTCATTGAGCCCGACCACATCCTTGTACTTTCTACTCAGGAGGACGCTTGCTAAGCGCATTCGGCCGGGCGTTTCGGACGCCTGATTTGCGACGCAAGTTGTTGTTCACGCTGGGAATCATCACAATCTTCCGCTTGGGAGCTTTCATCCCCTCGCCTGGTGTGAACTACCAGAATGTCCAGCAATGCTTGAACAACGGTGACACCTCGCAGGGCATTTACCAGTTGGTGAACTTGTTCAGCGGCGGCGCGTTGCTGCAGGTCTCGATCTTCGCCCTGGGCATCATGCCCTACATCACGGCGAGCATCATCGTGCAGTTGCTCCGGGTGGTTATTCCCCGGTTCCAGCAGCTCTACGAAGAGGGTTCCTCGGGACAGTCCAAGCTGACGCAGTACACCCGGTACCTCACCATTGCCCTGGGCCTGCTGAACGCCACCACTTTGGTGTCCTTGGCGCGGTCCGGGCAGCTGCTTCCCGGCTGTAACCTGCCGATCATCCCCGATGAGAGCATCATCACCACCCTCCTGATCATCATCACGCTGACGGCCGGCACCGGTCTGATCATGTGGATGGGTGAGCTTGTCACCGAGCGCGGTGTCGGCAACGGAATGTCCCTGTTGATCTTCACCTCCATCGCAGCCGGCTTCCCCCGTTCGCTGGGCTCCATCTGGGAGACCAAGGGCCCGGGCACGTTCTTCATCGTTCTGGCCATCGGTCTTCTTACCGTGGCCCTCGTGGTCTTCGTTGAGCAGTCCCAGCGCCGGGTTCCGGTGCAGTACGCCAAGCGCATGATCGGCCGACGCACCGTTGGCGGAACCAGTACCTACATCCCCATCAAGGTGAACATGGCCGGCGTCGTGCCTGTCATCTTCGCTTCCTCCATGCTCTACCTGCCCGGCTTGATTTCGCAGTTCAACCAGCCGAAGCCAGGGGAGCAGATGGCTCCATGGGTTGAGTGGATCAACAACAACCTCACCCGTGGCGACCATCCCATTTACATGGCGCTTTACTTCGCCATGATTGTGTTCTTCACCTACTTCTACGTGGCCATCACCTTCAACCCTGAAGAAGTGTCGGACAACATGAAGAAGTACGGCGGGTTCATTCCGGGCATCCGGGCGGGTAAACCGACCGCGGACTACCTGCAGTACGTGCTCTCCAGGATTACTTTGCCTGGAGCCCTCTACCTGGGCTTCGTGGCGTTGATTCCGCTGGTTGCACTCGTCCTGATCAATGCCAACCAGAACTTCCCGTTCGGTGGCACCTCAATCCTGATCATGGTGGGTGTTGGCTTGGAGACCGTCAAGCAGATTGATGCGCAGCTACAACAACGTCACTACGAAGGGCTTTTGCGATGACGAGAATGCTGATCATTGGACCTCCCGGTTCGGGTAAGGGTACACAGGCTGAGCGTATTTCCGAGCGCCTCGGCGTAGTCGCCATCTCCACGGGCGACATCTTCCGTGCCAACGTAAAGGGCGAAACCCCTTTGGGCATTGAAGCAAAGAAGTACATGGATGCCGGCGACTTTGTTCCGGACAGCGTCACGAACAACATGGTTCGCGACCGCCTGAGCCAGAGCGATGTCGAAAATGGCTTCCTCTTGGACGGTTACCCGCGCACCACTGCGCAGGTTGACTACCTTGACCAGATCCTCGCTGAGGGTGAGCAGGAGCTCGACGTCGTGCTCCAGCTGACTGCCGACGACGAAGAACTGGTTGCACGGCTGCTTGGCCGCGCCAAGGAAACAGGCCGCTCGGACGACAACGAGACCGTGATCCGTCACCGTCTTGACCTCTACCACGAGCAGACCGAAGCCGTGGTGGCGAAGTATGCCGAACGTGGAATCCTCACCCAGGTGGATGGCATCGGCGGTATCGATGAAGTTACCGACCGCGTGCTCACGGCCATCGAGTCGGCCAAGGCTGTCTAGGCTTTCCACATAGCCGGGCGACCGGAGCTTGAACGAAGGGTGTGTCCCGTACCATAAGGTGCGGGACACACCCTTTTCTTATGACGCGGCACATTCTTGGGGGAAGCGCATGCAGAGAGCTCTGTCAGGGCACAGCCGGATCGCGGGGCTTGAAGTCTACTTGCCGCCAGCGCGCCTGGACACGGCCGCCGTCGAACGCCGCATTGAAGAGTCCAGTCCCGGGTTCCGGGTCCCGAAAGGCCTCATCGGCAGGGTCACCGGTATCCGGTCCAGGAGTGTCATGGCCGATACAGAGCAGGCCTCGGACTTGGCCGCCAACGCTGCTGCCAAGGTCCTGGCGGAATGCGGGCTCCAGGCCCCGGATGTTGACCTGCTCATTTTCGCCTCCGCCAGCCAGGACATGGTTGAGCCCGCGACTGGCCACATGGTGGCCGCAAAGTTGGGGCTGTCCTGCCCTGTCATGGACGTCAAGAATGCCTGCAACAGTTTCCTGAATGGCATGGAAGTCGCCGATGCCCTGATTGGCAGCGGACGTTATGCCCGTGTCCTGGTGGCTACGGGGGAGTCGCCTTCAAGGGCCGTGCGGTGGTCGGTTCCGGATTTCCCGACGTTTGCCTCGAGCTTTCCCGGATACACGATGAGCGACGGCGGTGCTGCGGTGTTGCTGGAGGCTGCGGTTGGGCCTGGTGAGGCTGACGGCGCTGCGGCAGGGATTGTCGCTACGGCTTTCACTGCGAAAAGCAGCCACTGGTCCGTGGGGACTTTGGCGGCCGGCGGCTCGGCATTCCCACGTGATCCGGAGGCCAGCTATTTCGCCATGGATGGTGAAAAGCTCAAGGACGCTTTCCTGGACCTGGGCTCGGAGCTGCTTGATGAGACTCTCGAAGGCTTGGGTCTTTCCTGGACTGACTTTGCCGTGGTCTGCGTTCACCAGGTCAGCGCGCCTTACCGGCAGATATTCGCAGAGGGTGCCGGTGTGCCGCCCGGGCTGCTGGTGAACTCTGTCGAGGAGTTCGGCAATCTGGCATCAGTCAGCCTTCCCCTGCAGTTGAAGCTTGCTGTAGACAGTGGCCGTGCAGGGCCGGGCGATCTCGTCGCGTTGGTCGGCCTGGGCGGCGGAGTGAGCCTGGGAATGGCGGTGGTGCGGCTGTGAACGCCCTCATGCCGGACGCGGCACTGAAGAGTGCTGGCCCTACGCGGGACCTCTGCATAGCCATGCCGATGCTCAACGAGGAGAAGCTCGTAGGGCAAGCCCTCAGCTCCCTTGTTGCGCAGTCGTTCAGGGACTTCACTGTGGTGGTAGTGGATAACGGTTCCACGGACCGCAGCTGTGCCATCGTGGCGGACTTCGCGGCGGAGCATCCGGACATGGACATCAGGTTGGTGCATGATGCCGAAAAGGGCACGGGCGCGGCAGCTGATACCGGCATGCGCTTTGGTGTCGAGCACGGGGCGCGGTGGTTGGCGCGGACGGATGCCGATTGCCTGGCCGCACCGGACTGGACGGCGCGCATCATGGGGGCGTTCGATGACGGGCTGGAACTCGTGGCCGGCCAATTGGTTCCCCGCGAAGACGAGGGAATCACGCGCCGTGAACGGTTCTTGATGTTGTTCGCCGTTGAAGTGGCTTCCTTCTTCGGAAAGATCCGTCCCGGAAACAAGGGCGAGGGGTACCTTGGCCCGTACCAAATGCTTCCCGGGTGCAATATGGCCATCACGGCAGAGATGTACCACCGCTCGGGTGGCTTTCCGAGGACCAGGATCGAGGACCTCCACGAGGACCGGGCATTATCCAACCGGGTTCGGAAGCTGACGCGGAATTACGGGCTGCGACGCGACGTGGTGGTCTACGGGTCCTCGCGCCGTGTGAAGGCTTGGGGACTGAAGAACACGCTGGCGTGGTACGCGGATCACCGGTATCGCCCCGAACATGTGGACATCCGGTGATCGGCGGACCCGCGGTGGGGCGCCAGCAGAATACCCGGCAGATCGCGGCGGAACGGTGGGAGCGTCGTGTCCACCTTGGAGCGCACCCGGTGTTGTATCCGGTGATCCGTGGGCTTGGCGGATTACGTCCCGTCCTGAGGCTTCCAGGACTGGGAGTCCTGGTCAGCGAAGCCGGCTTGGTCCGGGAAGTGTTGATGAACCAGGAACTTTTCGTGAAGGACGGCCCGTCGGGCTCGGGGGCGCTGTGGACTCCCGTGGTGGGGCCGAAGGCGCTGCTGAACATGGACGGCGAGGAGCACAGGCTCCTGCGGCGGCGGCTGGCAGACATTTTCACTCCGCGTTCCGTTGCAGGCATCGTGGAACCCGCGGCCCTTGCGTTGGAGTCACGCGTCCGCGGCGATTTGGCCACACAGGGCCGGGTGGATCTGGTGGACTGTGTAAAGGAATTGGCCGGTGGTGTCATTTCCCGGTTGCTGGGGATCCCGGCGGATGCCCCGGGCAGGTTGGCGGACAGGGAACTCTTCGACCTCGGTTCCTCCATCTCGTCACTTGTTCGCCTGGGCCGGCCGTCGCTTACGGCGAGCCAGGTGGCCAAGGGAAAGGCCGCCGTCGAGGTCTTGGCTGGTCCGGTCCGGGTGGCCTACAGGGAAGGCGACCCGGAAACCTTCCCCGGCAGGCTCCATGAACTGGGCATGTCCGAGGACGAGGCGATGGGCATCATCAGCGCCTTCGTGATGGTGGGCACCGAGACATTGGTGTCGTTCGTGCCGCGATTGGTGGCGTTGCTTACTGACAGCGGACAGCTCGGCCAACTCGCCCGGGACCGGTCCGCCCTTCCTGCAGCAGTCAACGAGGCGTTGCGCTTCACTGTTCCCTCGCCGATGATGCTTCGGGACGCTGTGGGAGACGGAACCATTGGCGGCACGAAGGTGCTCACAGGAGACAGGATCCTGCTCTCAACCATTCACGCCGCCAAAAGCCTAGGGGGTTTTGATCCCTCCCGGCCAACCCCACAGCAAGCACGCCAGCTATGGTTCGGTGCCGGTCCGCACTTCTGCATCGGCATGCCGCTGGCCATGGCCGAAATCAATTCGGCTCTGGAGCTGCTGCTGGACCTGTATGCCCAGCGGCCGTGGCGGATTGCTGCACGCCACGTGAGCAGGGGAGTGCTGATACCCGGCTACCGGAGGCTGGAGTTGGCCCATGCCTGAGGAAGCACCTGCCCGGTCCATCGCCACCGCGGATTTGATCAGCGCCGTGTATGCCTCCGCTGAGCGCGTCCCCGACCGCCCGGCCATCACGGCACCCGGAAGGAGGCAGCCGCGCTGGACCAGACAAAAGAACGACGGCGTACGGCCCGGCCGCACCATCACGTACCGCGGGTTGGTAGATGGTATCGAGGCAACGGCGCGGGGGCTTCTGGAAGAGGGATTCGGCGCAGGGGAGCGGATGCTCTTTTCCGTTCGCCCCAGTCCGGAAGCCTTCATCCTGGCCCTGGGTGCAGTCCGGGCCGGTGGTTCCGTGGTCTTTATCGACCCTGGAATCGGGCCTGCGCTCTTCCGGGACCGGGCGGAGCTTGCCGCACCGCGCTGGGCTGCCTCCGAGTCCGTCCTGTATGCCCTGAGTGCCAAGAGCCCGCTCCGTCCCCTGGCGAGGAGACGGGGACTCCTCCTCCCGGATTACGGAGCAATGGACGTCCGGCACTTTTACTCCGGCCCCTGGTTGCCGGGCGTGCCCCGCGGTGCTTCGCCGGTCAAGGCTCTCGCGGGCCCTTCGCACGGAGACGTGAGGCAGGATGACGCCGACCGGCCCCTAACCGAACAGGAAGCTGTCATCATCTTCACCTCGGGCACCACCGGCTCACCCAAAGGCGTGGTTCACACCCGCGGCTCGCTCGCGGCGGGTTTCGAGCAGTTATCCACGCGGTGCACCTTCGGTGAGGGCGACCGGATCCACTCCGAGCAGCTCATGATGGGCCTGCCGGCCCTGATCGCCGGGGCACACTGGACCATGCCAGGTTATGGCTTCTCCGCGCACATCGATCCGCTGCGGCTGGCAGCAGAGTTGGGTCCTGCCTCGGGAGAGGGAACAAGCTACGACGCCGCCACCCACCTTTTCCTGGTTCCCTCGCAGCTGGCGCCCATCCTGGATGCCGTCGAAGAGGGATCCGTGCAGCTGCCCGGAACGCTGCGGACCGTAATGCTCGGGGCCGCGCCGATTCTTGCGCCTTTTCTGGACCGCGCCATGAAGCTCCTGCCCGATGTGGACTTCAAGCTCATCTACGGCATGACAGAGGTGCTGCCGATCGCGATCGCGGACGGTCGGGAGAAGTTGGCCTTCGCCTCCGGGGCGGAAGCCGAGTTCACGGCTCCCGATGGCAGCGGAGAAGGTGACTTCCTCGGGGAGCCGCTGCCCGCCGTCGGAATCCGGGTAGCCGAAGACCACGAGCTCTTTGCCAGCGGCCCGAACATGTGCCGCGGCTACTTGGGCGAGGACGCCATGGCGGAGCACTCGACAGGGGACCTCGTGCGGCTGGACCATGGCGGAACAGGGACACCCAGGTTGGTCATGATCGGGCGCAAGAAAGACATGATCATCCGCGGCAAGACGAATATCTATCCCGCCCTCTACGAGCCATTGATCGCTGCGTTACCAGGTGTCCGGCAAGCGGTCATGGTGGGTGTTCCGGACAGCATCGGCGACGAAGCAGTCTGGCTGGCAGTAGTCCCGGGTCCCGGACAGGCTGCCCAAGCCCTCAAATCCCGCTTGGCCAGGGAACTGCCCAAGATCATCGATGAGTCCGCGCTCCCGGACTATATGGAAGTCCTGGATGCCCTTCCCACCACGGGAAGGCACCGCAAAGCTGACCGCGTGGCGTTGCGGGCCATGTTCGCCGCCCGCCCAGCGCCAGGGTCGGCAGAATGAGGATCGCAGTCACCGGCGCTACTGGGTTCATCGGTGGCGCGGTGGCCAACGCTGCTGAAGCCCGCGGCTGGGAGGTGGTGCGTTATGCCCGCAGACCAGGGAAGGGATTGCGCTATTGGGACTTGGCCGGGTTGCCGCCTGCACAGCTTCCGGCCGTGGATGCGGTGGTCCACGCCGGCGCCCACGTAGCCGACTGGGGAGACGCGGCGCTCTTTCACCGCACAAACGTGCTGGGGACCAGGGCAGTTGCCGAGGCCTTCGCCGCCACCCGCCTGGTGCACCTATCAAGTTCAAGTGTCTATCCCTGGTGGCAACCATGCGTGGACCGCGCAGAAGAGGAAGTGGCCTCCCGGCACCTGAATGCCTATGGCCGCAGCAAAGCGCTCGCCGATGTGGAAGCGCGGAACCACGGCAATGCCGTAGTCCTGCGCCCCCACGGCGTTTATGGTCCGGGGGATCGAACGCTCCTTCCCCGCCTGGTTGGCAACATCACGGGCGGGCGGCTGATCAGTGTGGGTAACCCTCGGGTGAAACACCAGCTGACGCATGTGGACAACCTGGTCCGGGCCGTTCTGGCTGCCTGCCAGTCAACGGTGAAGGGCGCCGTCAACGTCGGAGATGCCGAACCCGTCGAACTGGGAACTGTCCTCCGGCAGGTCCTGGACGTCTCCGGCCATTCCGGCGTTCCCATCACCTATCTTCCCGAGCCTGCGGCGATGGCGCTCGCAGCGGTTTCGGAAGCCGCATCACGGATCAGCGGCCAGGCTCCGAAGGTGACCCGCTACGCTGTCAGCCAGGTGGGGAAGCAGCGAACCTACCGTTTGGACCGGCTGCGCCAGGAGCTGGGAATCGAGCCAATTTCGACCACGGTCTCCGATGCGGGAAAATGGTTGGAGCACGGGGCCTGATCGGTCCCAACCGCAAACCTTCCAGAGGAGAACATGGCGTTCGGTCAGCCCCGCATTGAATACAAGAGCAACGAGCAGATGCGCACCATGCAGCAGGCCGGGCTCGTCCTGAGCAGCGCACTGGACGCTGCCGTTGCTGCTGCCAAGCCCGGCGTCACCACCAAGGACCTGGATGATGTCTTTGCCGCGGTGCTCAACGACGCCGGAGCCAAGTCCAACTTCCTTGGCTATCACGGTTTCCCGGCTACCATCTGCACCTCCGTGAATGAGGAAGTGGTCCACGGCATTCCCGGCGGTCGCGTCCTCCAGGATGGCGACATCATCTCCATCGACGGTGGCTGCATCGTTGATGGCTGGCACTCGGACTCTGCACGCACTGTCATCGTTGGCACCGCTGACCCCGAAGACCAGCGGCTCTCGGATGTCACTGAGGCTGCCATGTGGCGCGGTATAGCGGCGCTGGCCAAGGGTAAGTTTGTGGGCGATATCGGCAACGCAATCGATGACTACGTCTCCTCGGTTCCCGGCAAGCCCTTGGGAATTCTTGAGGACTACGTCGGCCACGGCATCGGTTCCGAGATGCACATGGCCCCTGATGTCCTGAACTACAGGACCAGCCACCGTGGTCCCAAGATCCGTCCCGGGCTTTGCCTTGCCATCGAGCCGATGCTGGTTCGCGGTGACATCGAAACCGCAACCCTCGACGACGACTGGACAGTCGTCACCACGGACGGCAAGCGTTCCTGCCAATGGGAGCATTCGGTAGCCGTCCACGAAAAGGGCATCTGGGTACTGTCCGCCCCCGATGGAGGCGCCGCACAATTGGCGCCCCTCGGCGTCGTTCCTGTCCCGATCCCGTAACACCCGCATAAGAAGAGCGCGGCTACTGCAGTAGCCGCGCTCTTGCTTTGTCGTACAAGGGTCAGGACTTCAGCTTCGGCTTGACGTCCTTGGTGTAGATGCCTTCAAGTGTCTTTTTCAGTTCGGCCATGGTGGCCTGCACGTCGCCCTGCTGGGTGAGGATTTTGGCCGCCGACTTGGCCATTTCCTGGTCCGCGCCTGGCAGGAACACGCGTGCGTTGTCCTGGACCTTGGTGGCTGCGAGCTGGTCCATGGCGGTCTTGATCTGCGGGGTGGCCGCCAGGACAGCGGACATGTCAGCCGAGACCCGGGTAGGCATGTAGCCGGTCGCGGCGGAGAACGCAGCAGTGTTCTCCGGCTCGGTCATGAACTTGAGGAACGTCGCGGCGGCCAGCTGTTCTTCCTTGGTGATGCCGCTGGGGATGCCCAAACCGGCACCGCCGGTGGGGCAGACACCGCTGGGTGCCTGGGGACCGCCGGGCAGGAATCCGACGCCGACATTGAACTTCGCTGCCTTCAGGACGCCCAGGAGTGAGCCCGTCGAGGAGATGGTGGAGGACGTGATGCCGGCGGCGAAGTCGTCAGCTGCTTCCTTGGAGGAAACACCTGCCCAGCCGTCCTTGTAGATGGAGTCCTGGGCCCATTGAAGGGCTGCGACGGATTCCTTGGAGTCGCAGGTGATGTCCCAGCCCTTGGACCAGCCGCCGCCCCAACCCCACAGGTTGTTTTGCAGGGTCCACCCGGCATAACCGGCGAGGGCGGGGTAGATGTAGGCGTACTGCGCCCCGGAAGTGGCCTTGAGCTTCGGTGCCCACTCCGCGAACTCCTGCCACGTGGCCGGTGCCCGGTCGGGGAGACCCGCTGCCTTGAAGTGGTCCTTGTTGTAGTAGAACAGCGGGGTGGAACGGCCGTACGGAAGGGCCCACTGCTTGTCGTCGTACTTGTAGTCGTCCACCAGTGATTTCTGGAAGTCGTCGATCTTGATGTCCAGCTGTTTGACCAGGCCATCGATCGGAATGATGCTGCCGTTGGAGAAGTACCGGAACCACCAGACGTCGGACAGGACCACGAGGCCGGGCAGGCCGGTCTTGGCTGCCTGGGACGTCTGGAACTTTTGGGCAATCTCTTCGTAGTTGGCGCCGGCGGTGACCAGATTGACTTTGATGTCCGGGAACTTGGCGTGGAACTTCTCGATGATGGCCTTCTCGACGTCCTGGGACTTGCCGGGGTGGTTCGTCCAGAAGTCGATGGAGGCCGCGGGCTTGACGCCGCTGAAGTCGATGGTTCCGGTGTCGACGGCGTCTGCCGGACCCGCCGTCGACGGTCCGCCGCAAGCGGCGAGGGCCGCAGCTCCGGCTCCGAGGCCCGCCAGACCCAGGAAATGGCGGCGGTCAAGGGTGGTGCTCATGGTGCTTCCTCTCAATAACTGACGTTGATGCGAATAGTGCGTTGGAGAATCAACCGGTGACACTGCCTTGGGTCAGCCCGGCGACGATGTAGCGCTGGAGTGCGGCGAACACCAGCAGGATGGGGACGATCACCAGGACCGCTCCGGCCATGAGGATTCCCCAGCCCGCGCCGTTGCCTTCAGAGTTCTGGAGCAAGGTCAGGCCAACGGGCAACGTCATGGTTTCGGGACGGTCGGTGATGATCAGTGGCCAGATGTAGTCGTTCCATTCACTGACCACGGTCACCAGGGCCACGGTGGCGATGGATGGCACGGACACGGGGACGATGATCTGCCACAGCCTGCGCCAGTGGCCTGCCCCATCGATCTCCGCGGCTTCCAGGATCGACGGCGGCAAGGTCAGGAAATGTTGACGCAGGAGGAAGGTACCGAACGCCGTGCCAAGCCCCGGCAGGATGATGCCCCACAGGGTGTTCTTGCCGCCCATGCCGGCGATCAGGATGTAGTTGGGCAGGATCGAGACCTGGGCCGGGACCATGAGGGCCACAAGGATCAGCACGAAGATGACGTTCTTGAACGGGAAACGCACGAACACCAGCGCGTAGGCGGTGAGGATTGCCAGGACCACCTTGATGGACGATCCCACCGCGGTGACGATCAGGCTGTTGGCGAAGAACTGCGCGAACGGGACCGTGGTCATGGCCGTGACGTAGTTCTGCAGGTTCAGCGTCTCCGGAAGGATCTTCAGATCCATGGTGACGATCTCGCCGGGCTGCTTGAAGGAGCTCAGGAGCATCCACAACAGGGGCAGGAACACCACGAGAGTCGCGATGATCAGAGGGACATACCCGGTTGCAACTGTCTGCAGCAGATTGGATCTGGAGAGTGGACGCTCCGGCGCAGCGGTTTGTTCGGCGTCTTCACGAACCAGGACGGGTGCCGGGGCGCTCATGAGTAGTGGACCTTTCGCTCAACGAACCGCAGTTGGAGGACGGTAATGACGAGCAGGATGGCAAAGAGGATCACCGAAACCGCTGCCGAGTAGCCGGCCCTGTTGTAGGCCCCGAATGCCTGGAGGTAGGCCTCGTAGATCAGGGTGCTGGTGCCGTTGCCCAGCGGAGTCATGATGCGGATGAGGTCGAAGGCCTGCAGCGAGCTGAGCATGGTGGTGATGAGCAGGAAGAACGTGGTGGGGGAGAGCAACGGCAGCGAGATGTTGAAGAACCGCCGGACACTGTTGGCCCCGTCCAATGCGGCCGCCTCCATCACGTCCCGGGGCAGGGATTGCAGCCCAGCGAGGAACACCACTGCGCAGTAGCCCAGGTTCTTCCACACGTAGACGATGATGACCATCACCAGGGAAAGTTGGGGGTCGTTGATCCACTGGGGACTCTGTTGGCCCAAGCCCCGGAGGATCCAGGCGAGGACTCCATATCCGGGATCGAAGATGAACAACCACACCAGGCCGACGCCGACTCCCGACAGAACGTAGGGCGCGAAGACCGCAGAGCGGGCGAACGTGGTGCCCCGGACTTTCGAGTTCAGGGCCAAGGCCACCAGCAAGCCGAGGACCATGGACCCGCCCACGGTCAGCACAGTGAAGATTGCCGTGGTTCCCAGGACCTTGGACGCGTCATCGCTGCTGAAGAACGTGACGTAGTTCTGAAGTCCGACCACCGTGGCCCTTGAAGAACCGAGCGTCCAGTCCAAGGTGGAGTAGTAGATGTTGTTGATCAGGGGCCAATAGGTGAAGGTTCCGATCAACAGCAGGTTTGGCAAGGCCATGGCCAGGAACACCACGAAATCCTTGCGGCTACGGCCGGACCAGCGTGGCCGTGCCCGAACGGGTGCGGCGCTGCTCGTGTTTATCAAAGGGGCAGTCATGTAGTACTCACGGTTTCGGCGAATGCGGGGGCGCCTGCCCCCTCACAGGGGGCGGCGAAGACAGGCCTAGCTCACCACATTGGCCATGGCCTCCATGGCCAAAAGCCGCCTCCGTAGCGAGAGTTGTCTTACACTTCCGGGACCGTTCACCGGACGTTACCCGCGCATTCGTATTTGAGGCCCGACTCCCGTTTTGTTGCCGCATGGGCGGTTGCGCCGAGGTGGAGAATGGAGCCATGAATTCGATCACCGATGTTGAAGGCATCCGGATTGGGCACGTGCAGAAGAACGACGACGGGTGGCTCAGTGGCGTGACCGTTGTGCTGCCTCCGCCCGGAACCGTCGGGTCCGTGGATGTCCGGGGTGGGGGACCGGGGACGCATGAGACAGACGCACTGGATCCAACGACGCTCGTATCCACGGTGGATGCCGTGGTGCTGACCGGCGGGAGTGCCTTCGGTCTGGTGTCGGCCCATGGCGCCCAGCGATGGTGCGAAGAACAAGGGCGGGGATTCGCTGTCCCCGGCACTGTGGTTCCGATTGTTCCGGCCGCAGCCATCTTCGACCTCGGCCGCGGTGGCGACGTGCACGCCCGACCCGACCAGGAGATGGGCTACCAGGCAGCTGCCGCGGCCTTCGCCTCAGGTGACCATGCCGCCGTCGAACGCGGAAACGTTGGTGCCGGTACCGGTGCCGTCATTGCCCGCGGGCAGTACAAGGGCGGCGTGGGAACCTCGTCAATCGAACTCGAGGGTGGCGTCATCGTAGGTGCGCTGGCGGTGGTTAACGCGCTGGGGTCGCCGGTGTATCCTGCGGGACTGCAGCCCTCTGCGCGCTCGGTCGTTCCTCCCTTAGACGCGCGCGGCCGGGCTCCAGCCCCGCAGTCAGGGGGCGAGGCGGCCGGCGCAGAACCGCAAGGCCTGAACACCACGCTCGTCGTCATCGCGACCAATGCCGTGCTGGATGTAGCCGAGTGTAGGCGGACTGCTTCGTCCGGGCATGCGGGCCTGGCGCGGGCGCTTGATCCGTCCCACACTTTGGCCGACGGCGACACCGTTTTCGCCTTGGCGACTGGCGCCGTCGGCCTTGACCGAAGCAGCGAACAAGCGCGGCAGGTATCGCTGATTACCCTGCAAAGCGCGGCGGCCGAAGCGGTCCGGTTGGCCATCCTGGACGGCGTGGAGTCAGCCCAAAGCATCACGACGGCGGCGGGCAGCTTCCCGGCCTATCGTCCGACGGGGGAGTGACGGCCGACGATACGTGCGCTACCATGGTCGGATTTAACTTTCCAGCCTGATTGGCGTAGAGTTATTTGTTGGTTGTCTGTGCAGCCGCGCCCTTTTTGGTGTCGTGGTTCCAGGATGGTCAAACAAACAAAAAACGTCCGTTGGATCTTCGGTGCCTCATCGAAGGACGGCGGCAAACAACAGTTAGCGGAGGATATGGCCAAGAAGGACGGGGTCATTGAGATCGAGGGCGTTGTGACTGAAGCGCTGCCCAACGCGATGTTTCGTGTTGAGCTCACCAACAAGCACATCGTTCTCGCACACATCTCTGGGAAGATGCGTCAGCACTACATCAGGATTCTCCCAGAGGACCGGGTAGTGGTGGAGCTGAGCCCATACGACCTCACACGTGGTCGTATCGTCTACCGCTACAAGTAAATTGCTGGGCGGCAGGCAATAGTGCCCAAGCCGCTCCAGCAGATCAACTGCAAAACACGCAAAGGAACGCCATGAAGGTCAAGCCGAGCGTCAAGCAGATCTGCGACAAGTGCAAAGTGATCCGCCGTAACGGCCGGGTCATGGTGATCTGCGAGAACCCGCGCCACAAGCAGCGCCAGGGCTAATTCCCTTTCGGGAATCAGCGCCCGCAAGGGCAAACCTGGGTTGCTAGCCCACGCAAGTAAATAAAGGCAGCACAAGCTGTGCCAGGACTGCTTCACAGAGCCTGGTCAGCGAACCCCCGGTCGGAGGCTGGGGCCGCACTGAAAGTGCGGGTGTACTGCCTACGACCTCCGGTTTATTCAAGGAGTACCGCCACTATGGCTCGTCTCGCTGGCGTAGACATTCCCCGCGAAAAGCGGTTGGAAATTGCGCTTACTTACATCTACGGCGTGGGCAAGACCCGTGCACACGAAACCCTGGCTGCCACCGGCATCAGCGCTGACGTTCGCGTCAAGGACCTGACTGACGCCGAACTGGTTCAGCTGCGTGACTACATTGAAGGCAACTACAAGGTTGAGGGTGACCTTCGCCGCGAGGTAGCCGCTGACATCCGCCGCAAGGTCGAGATCGGCAGCTACGAAGGCCTGCGCCACCGCAAGGGCCTGCCCGTACGCGGACAGCGTACGAAGACCAACGCTCGTACCCGCAAGGGCCCGAAGCGCACCGTCGCCGGCAAGAAGAAGGCCGGACGTTAATCCCTCGGGATTGACCTGGTTTTCCCCCGATAACTTTCTGTAGGAGAAACAATGCCCCCGAAGACTCGTGGAGCGGTTCGTAAGCCGCGTCGCAAGGATAAGAAGAATATTGCGCTTGGACAGGCGCACATCAAGAGCACCTTTAACAACACCATCGTGTCCATCACGGACCCGACTGGCGCTGTGATCTCCTGGGCTTCCGCCGGTGAGGTTGGCTTCAAGGGCTCCCGTAAGTCCACCCCGTTCGCTGCCCAGATGGCTGCCGAAGCTGCTGCAAAGCGCGCTCAGGAGCACGGTCTGCGCAAGGTTGACGTTTTCGTCAAGGGACCGGGTTCGGGACGCGAAACCGCAATCCGTTCGCTTCAGGCTGCTGGCCTCGAGGTTGGCTCCATCCAGGACGTCACCCCCAGCGCCCACAACGGTTGCCGCCCGCCGAAGCGCCGCCGCGTCTAATTAGGTTCACCCTGCCTGACTGGCCGGGCCTGCTGTGGATGGTTTTACCGTCCATAAGCATGGCCCGGCTGGTCAGGCTGGAAACCGAAGCCGATTTCCACCACCTGTGTTGCGTCATATAGCGGATGCTCGCCGAAAGGAAACCTAAGTGCTCATTGCACAGCGCCCCACCCTGTCTGAAGAAGTTGTATCCGAGAACCGCTCCCGTTTCATCATTGAACCGCTGGAGCCGGGCTTCGGTTACACCCTCGGAAACTCCCTCCGCCGTACCCTGCTCTCCTCCATCCCCGGTGCTGCTGTAACCAGCATCCGGATCGATGGCGTGCTGCACGAGTTCACCACGGTTCCGGGTGTCAAGGAAGATGTCACCGAGATCATCCTGAACATCAAGAACCTTTCGGTTTCCTCTGAGCACGACGAGCCGGTTGTTGCTTACCTGCGCAAGCAGGGCCCCGGAGTCGTCACCGCCGCGGACATCGCTCCGCCGGCCGGCGTCGAATTCCACAACCCGGATCTGCACATTGCCACTCTGAACTCGAAGGGCAAGTTCGAACTCGAACTGACCATCGAGCGCGGCCGTGGCTACGTTTCGGCAGCTCAGAACAAGTCCGGCGACTCCGAGATCGGCCGTATCCCGGTCGACTCGATCTACTCGCCGGTCATGAAGGTAACTTTCCGCGTGGAAGCTACCCGTGTTGAGCAGCGCACCGACTTCGACAAGCTCATTGTCGACGTCGAGACCAAGCAGGCAATCGCTCCGCGCGATGCTGTTGCTTCCGCAGGCACCACCCTGGTGGAACTGTTCGGTCTGGCCCGTGAGCTGAACACCGCAGCTGAAGGTATCGAGATTGGCCCGTCGCCGACGGACGCTGCCCTGGCAGCTGACATGGCTCTGCCGATCGAGGATCTGGACCTCACGGTCCGTTCCTACAACTGCCTCAAGCGTGAGGGCATCCACACCGTGGGTGAACTCGTTGCCCGCTCCGAGGCTGACCTGATGGACATCCGTAACTTCGGTGCGAAGTCCATCGACGAGGTCAAGGCAAAGCTCGTCGAACTGGGTCTGTCCCTCAAGGACTCCCCTCCCGGTTTCGATCTCGCAGCCCGCGCCGCAGCCATCGAAGAGGACGACGCCGCGTTCAGCGACGACGAGCTCTAAACAGCAGATCTTGGCCGTCGGGTCCAGCAATGGACCTGACCGGCTTACATAACAGGAGAAATAACTATGCCTACCCCCACTAAGGGTCCGCGCCTCGGAGGCGGCCCGGCTCACGAGCGTCTGATGCTCGCGAACCTGGCAGCTGCTCTTTTTGAGCACAAGCGCATCACCACCACGGTCACCAAGGCCAAGCGCCTCAAGCCGTACGCAGAGCGTCTGGTCACCTTCGCCAAGCGTGGCGACCTCGCTTCCCGCCGCCGCGTTCTCGGCCTGATCAGCGACAAGGGCGTTGTCCACGAGCTGTTCACCGACATCGCCGGCGCCGTTGCCAACCGCGATGGTGGCTACACCCGCATCACCAAGATCGGCAACCGCAAGGGCGACAACGCTCCCATGGCTGTCATCGAGCTCGTTCTCGAGCCGGTTTCCCCGAAGCAGGCCGTTGTTGCTGAAGCAACCGCTGCCGCTGCCAAGGCTGCTCCGGCTGCCGAGGAAGAGGTCGTTGAGACCGAAGCCGTAGAGACCGAAGCTGCTGAAACCGAAGAGGCTCCGGCCGCTGAAGCCGAAGCTGCTGACGCTGAAGTTGCTGAAACCGAAGAGGCTCCGGCCGCTGAGGACAAGAAGTAATTCACTGAATTCTTCACAGTAGACTTGAGTCTATGAACGAACGAAAACCCGCTGCCCCCGTTTTGGGGGGCGGCGGGTTTTTGCGTGTCCGGCTTGATCTTTCCTACGACGGCGGTCCTTTCAGCGGGTGGGCATTGCAACCGGGTCTGCGGACCGTGCAGGGCTCCCTTGAAGAAGCTCTGGCGTTGCTTCTGCAGCGAAGTGTTCGTGTAACCGTCGCTGGCCGGACCGATGCCGGAGTCCACGCCCGCGGCCAAGTAGTCCACTTCGACGTCACCGAAGCCGAGTGGCTGTCACTGCCGCGCGGGCACGAACTTGATCCCGCCGTCGCCCTTTTGCGGCGGCTCCGCGGCGCTTTGAGCCGCGTCCTTGGCGACCTCACCGGTGCAGTGGAAGTGCACGACGCCGGTCTGGCGCCGGAAGGTTTCGACGCGCGCTTTTCGGCACTGTGGCGCAGGTACAGTTACCGGATTGCCGACGGTCCGGGGCGATGGGATCCGGTGCTCCGTGGCATCACGCTCTGGCACAAGGCGGCCTTGGATGTTGCCTTGATGAACGAGGGCGCTCAGTCTTTGCTGGGGCTCCAGGATTTCCGCTCGTACTGCAAGCCCCGGGAGGGTGCCACTACTATCCGCGAACTGCAGAAGTTCTCGTTTGCGCGGGGGAGCGACGGCGTCATTGTGGCCACCGTGCAGGCTGATGCGTTCTGCCACAACATGGTGCGTTCGTTGGTCGGCTCAACCCTGCGGGTGGGGGAGGGGCTGGAACCCCGGGCGTGGCTTCACGAGCGGCTGCTTGAAAGAAAGCGCGATGCCAAGTCGGTGCTGGCCGCGCCTCATCCGCTGGTCCTGGAAGAAGTCGCCTACCCGTCCGACAGTGAACTGCTGGCCCGGGCCGAATTGACGCGCGCCCGGCGCGAGTAGCGTTTCTTCCTGCTGTGCCCGGACGTTGGAGGACCCCCTCCCGGCTCTGGGTACCGGAAGGGGGCCGTTGTGGCACTCCGTGGTCTGGGATCCGCGAAGTGCCGGTCTATTTCCCGAGGGAAGGATCAGCTGAAGGCCTGAATGATCCTGATGGCCGCGGGACCCAGAAGGACTATGAACAGCACCGGGAAGATGCAGAACAGCAACGGGAAGAGCACCTTGACGGGGAGTTTCATCGCCTTTTCTTCGGCGCTCTGACGCCGCCTGACGCGCGCCTTCTTGGCCTGGGCCCGAAGCACATTGGCGATACCGATCCCGTATTTATCGGCCTGGATGACTGCAAGGACGAAGCTGCGGATGTCCGGTACAGCGCACCGCTCGGCAAGGGCTTCGTAAGACTCCTGCCGGGGCCGGCCCACTTGGATGTCCTGCAGCGTGCGTATCAGCTCCTGGGGCAGGGGACCGGTTCCCTGAGCTGCGGTCCGTTCCATGGCGGCTTCGAATCCGAGTCCCGCCTCCACCGAAATCAGCATTTGATCCAAGGTGTTCGGAAATTCCAGCTTGATGGCTTCCTGCCGTTTGAGGCCCGTGTTGTAGATCAGGAGGTCGGGCAGGAAATAGAGGAACAGTGTAAGAAATATTGCCAGGCCTAAAATCCCTGGCCCTGGGCTGACGAGAAACAGGAGCGTACCGGCGGCTGCTCCGGCCAGCGCCAAGGCCGGCTTCAAGGACAACAGCCTGGGGAGCGGCATTGACATTGGACGCCCGGCGAGGGCAAGCCAGTGATCGAGCTTGGCCTCGTAGCTTCCAGGGGTCAGCTTCCGGGCAACACCCAGCAGGAGAGGTGGGCGTTGCAGATTCACACCACCACCTTGCGTGAAGCCGGAACCGAGGTTGGTCTGAATTGCGACGATACCCTTACGGTCGATGCTGATCAGGGACCACGCAAAATATGCAAGAGGCAGCACGATGACCGCGATAATCAGCCATGCGATGGGAGTCATGAGCTTTATCTCCTAGAACTTGATCTTCACGGTGCGGCTCATCCAGAAACCGCCGACGGCGAACAGGATCACGCTGATGACGATCATGGCGATCCCCAATGGGTGGCCTGTGAAGAGTTTCAGATAATCGGGGTTCAGCACTGACATGAACATCCCCACCGCGACAGGCAGGATCATCAGAACTACTGCCGACATCTTGCCTTCGGCGCTGAGGGCGCGTACGTGACCCTTGATTTCACTGCGTTCCCTGATGGTTCCCTCGACCTGCTCGAGAACCTCGGCCAAGTCGCCGCCCACTTCGCGGTTGATCTGGATGGCTTGACCAATCCACTGGAAATCCTCGCTGTCCATGCGGGCCGCGCAATCCTCTATCGCTTGGCGCGGGTCCTTGCCGACTCTCACCTCGTTGACGATGCGGCTCAACTCTTCGGACGTCGGGGCTTGCGACTCTTGTGCCGCAGCCTGCAAAGACCTCATGATTCCGTGCCCCACACGGAGGCCACCAATCAGCATCTGGATAGTGTCCGTCAGTTGCAGCTCGAATTTTGCACGGCGTTTCTGTGTCTTGAGGACCAGGACCAGTTTCGCCAGGAAAGGGACCAACACGGCCAAAAAGATGCCGCCAAAGACGCCGAAAACCAGGGAACCGACTACCGCGGTAACGACTGCGCTGGCGGCCACAAGCACCATGAAATCGGCCGGCGCCTGCTTGACACCTGCTTGATAGAGAACCTCCCTGTTGAATGGTCCTCCCGAGCGTCCGAGCGCGGTGCCCATGAATCTGACAGCAGTCTCGGATACCAGGCCCACGGCTGACGTATCTGTGGGGGCATCCAGTCGGCGTCGTTCAATGGGGATACTGCTGCGTTGCGGTTTAAGGACAACCACCACAAGGATGACGAGTGCACCCACGCACAAGGCGATGGCCAGGAAAAACGCGCTTGGAGAATCCACAGTCATCGCCTCCCCACGGGCACTGAGGCGACACCGAAGGCCGCAGGCGAAACCTGAATGCCAAGCTCGGCGAATCGGTCCAGGAAACGAGGACGCATCCCGGTGGGAACAGCCCGGCCCAAAAACCTTCCTTGGGCATCCAGCCCCGCCGAATAGTCGAAGAGGAACGCGTCCTGCAGTGTCACTACGTCCCCTTCCATCCCTTGGACCTCAGTAACGTGGGTTATGCGTCGGCTTCCGTCACGTAAGCGGGTGACCTGAACAATCAGATCGACTGCCGAAGACACTTGTTCACGGATCGCCCGGAGCGGAAGGTCCATCCCGGCCATGAGCACAAGCGTTTCCAAGCGGGCAATCGCATCCCGGGGAGAGTTTGCGTGCACGGTGGACAGCGATCCGTCGTGGCCGGTGTTCATGGCTTGAAGCATGTCCAGGGACTCACCGCCGCGTACCTCTCCGACTATGATCCGATCGGGACGCATACGCAGCGAGTTACGGACCAGATCGCGAATGCTGATGGCGCCCTTGCCTTCGATATTGGGTGGGCGGCTCTCCAGCCGGACGACGTGGCGTTGTTGCAGCTGGAGCTCCACGGCATCTTCGATGGTCACGATGCGGTCTGATTCCGGAATGAATGATGACAGGACATTCAGCAAGGTCGTTTTGCCCGTGCCTGTGCCGCCGGAGACGATGACATTGAGACGGGCCCGAACGCACGCAGTGAGCAGCTCCGCCATCTCCTGGCTCATCGAGCCCCAATCGATCAGGTTTCGAACAGTCAAAGGAACATGGCTGAATTTCCTGATGGTGAGGGAGGGTCCATTGACTGCAAGGGGAGGAATGATCGCGTTGACACGGGAGCCGTCTTCCAAGCGGGCATCCACCAACGGAGAAGATTCGTCGATACGGCGTCCGACCTTGGAAACGATTCTTTCGATCACCTTCCTCAGATGGTCATCCGAGCTGAATTGGAGTTCCGTCAGGGTCAACTGTCCGTGACGCTCCACGTAGATCTGATCGAAACGGTTTACCATGACTTCCGTGACTGAGGGATCCTCCAGCAACCTCTGCAAGGGACCGTAACCCATCACTTCGTCGGAGATCTCACGGATGAGCCGGCGTCGTTCCTCCGGCGAAAGAGGAACCTGTTCGTCGTCGATCACCGCTGAAAGCTCTTCCACGGCGAACGAGCGGAGGTCCTCTTCAGAGGATGAGGCATCTGCGATCCTGCTTCCAATGCGCTCAAAAAGGGAGTCCGCAGCCCGCCTCTTTAACCCGGCCAAGGCATCCACGGCAGGAGTTGCCGGTGCACCACCCAGCATGGGAGTCGTTGGTGTAGGCGGGGTGGCCCATTCGCCGTCCGTTATTGTTCCTGGAGCATGTGGTTCCCCGGGGGCGACGGAAAGCGGATTGTTCTTCGAAAGCCTCTCGGACAATTTCATGAGACGACCACCCTTCGGTGCAACTTGTTGTGCGGCGCCGACTCCAGCCTCGGATCGAAGCGCTGAACCAGCTTTCGTAACCCCTTGATGGCTGTATCCCTGGCTGTTCCTTGCAACACGGGAATGCCACGGTTGGTGGAGTAGGGGAGCGTCCTTGATCGCGGTATCACGGTATCGACAGGCACTCCGATGGTCGCCTCGACGTCCTGCACAGACAGTCCACTCTTACGGTCCGCAAAGTTCAACACAGTGTGCCGGCCCTGCGGGAGGAGCTGGAGTTCTTTCAGGACGCTGAAACTCTTTCGAAGGCCCCGGATGCTTGGAACGTCCATCCCACACACCCAGACGCCGTCGGTGGCCAATTCCAAGGTCGCAAGGCAGTGCTCCCCAAGACCTGGGGCGGTATCCACCACCACGTACTTGAATTCACTGGCCAATTGGGTGAGGAGCCGGGTGACGTGATCGGCAGTGATGTAGTCCGAGTCCGATGGCTTCCGGGGTGCGCATAGGGCGTAGATTCCGGCCGGGTGGACGGTCAGGAACGCCTTGAGGACCATGGAGTCCTGGGCCGCAGCTCCGTGCACTGCCTCGGTTATGGAGTGCTCCGGCTCCAGCATCAGACCGGAAGCGACGTCGCCGAACTGCAGGTCCAGATCCACGATCACCACGCTCATCGGTGCGAGGGTTCCCAGCCCAATGGCGAGATTCGTGGCAACGGTAGTTTTCCCCACGCCGCCCTTGGGAGACATGACGGCAATGACCCTACCCCGTTCCTGCCCGGAATCGGCAGCGGGCTGCATGCCGCGTCGCCGACTGGCCGCAGCCAAGCACGCGCGCTCCAGAAGTACTCGAAGCTCATTCACCTCCGCTTCGGGTGACACGACATCCCTGACCCCTGCGTGCATGGCTTTCAGCACAATCTCAGCAGTGGGATCGGCGACCATCAGAAGGCTTATTTCCGGGTACTGGAGGTCAATCACCGTTGCCAGCTTGAAGGCATCGTCAGGGTTGACTCCGGGGCCGAGGATCATCACCTCGGGTGGTGCCCCCGTGAGCTGATTGAAGATTTCGTCAGTGCCTGCCTGGAGGACTGCTGGAGCCAGGGTCTGCAGGTCACCGTGAAGCGCCCCGGTGATTGCTTGGCGAACGCGTCCTTCAAAGTCGCGAACGGCGGTGATGGCTACGAAACGGCTCATTGGACCAGCCCTCCGAAGGTTGTCGTCGGCGGGTCGCTTTTTGCCGTCTTGGCTGTCTGCTTGGAAAGCCATAAAGTGCCGAATTCCGAACCGAAGACCATCTTGGCTGCGTTGGCATCGCTCAATGCCACGGTCACGTACGCCGAGCCGTTGGGCAGGGCGACGGCTTTGTCCGTTCCGGCTGACTTTTCGGAATCAGGTGCCGCCTGCTGAACCGCCGTCACCAGGACGTCGTGGTAAAGCAGCTCTGTAAAGTTCTTCCAGCCTGCCAGGTTTTGCGGGACGTTGGCGCCAGCGGCTATGGCTTCATCCAGCTTGAACGAAGCGAAAACCGTCACCGTGTCGCCGGCCTCGATTCGGCCGCCGAGCATGCGCTCGGGGGCCAGCACGAAGGTTGTTTCCTGCAGACCCTCAGGGACAGGGACGGTTCCCGGAACCAGATCCTTCGGGCTCACCATTTTCAGTTCCAGCAGTTGTTCGCCTGGCTGAAGGTCCGCGGATGTGACCTTGCCCTTTTGATCGGACAAGGCGCTCACGGCTCCCGATGCGACGGCGGATTGCGGCAGCGTCTCCATCTTGACTTTGGACCCTATGTCCTCGGCCTTGGTGCCGGCTGCAATGTGTTCTTTGACGACTAGTACGTTTACGGGATCAAGCCCTTGCTGCGCCCGCTTGTCTGCTCCCTGTACATAGGTGACCAGCAATACGGTGCCTATGACTGCCAACAGCAGTGCGGCAATGCCTCCCAGTAGGCGTGTTTTCACTTGGTAACTCCCTTCGAGTTCTCGTGAGATTGATGGCAGGCACCCGGAGAGCGCCTATTTGGTGAGCGTTACCACCGACGCTCCATAGTTGGGTATGCCACCGGAGACTTGAGAAGCTTCTTCGAGTGACACGAAACGGGAGAAATATCCCTGTATTGCCCTGCAGTTGTTGGTGCAATTGGGCGCAGCTGGGTCCAATTTCTGGCCCCCATCGAATTTGTAACCGGTCACCTGGAATGCGGCGAACCCGACCAATGTGTACTTGGTCTTGTTTCCGTTTTGGGCCGCTGTCTTGAAAAGCGGTATCAACGCGGGCTGGTCCATGATGTGGGCAAGCACCGTATTGCAGGTCGCTCCGTTGGGGAAATGATTGCCGGGTTGGCCCTGAACGACAGCGCCGACGCTGATGTTTGTCGAGCACGCTGACGTGGTTTCCAGCCAGCCGAATCCACCCGGCTGATAACCGTTCTGTGCAACGCATCCGCCCACAGCGGGCGCATTTGTGTCATAACGAAGCGTCACGTGCGTGGGGATGGGATCGCCGGAAAAGTTACCTGTGGAGTTCAACGAGGCCAGCTGGGACGGTGACAGGTACTTCTTGAAGACGCACTCGCTGACCGTCCAGGGCAGAGTCGTTGCACTTGACGGAGCGCCCCAGGACGCTTCCGCCGTGGCTGTCACTGCGGCAGTCTCAAACCCCAAAACTTGGGCGAAGTACAGTGACAAACTGTTCTGGCCGCTGTTATCACGGGCGTTGGTTACTACGCGGACCGTGGTCGCCGCAGGAAAAGTGACAGCAGCGCCGCTGGTGTTGTCGTTGGCGTTGCTGTTGGCAAATTGGTTAGCCGTGGTTGCCGTGTTTCCACAGCTGCCCTTGGCGCACCCGGTAGCGATGGCAAGCGCGCCGGAATCTGCGCCATTCTGTAGTTGCGCTTTTTCGGCGTAAACAGCTCCCACGTCGATAGCCAAGGCGGCGAAGCCGAGAAGAACCACCATGAGCACTGCAACAATGACCGTGGAGGCTCCCTGCTCGTCAGAGGTCGTGCGAGCCTCCACCCCAGTGGGTGGCCGAAGCTTGGTCAGCCACCGCATCTCATCACCCCCACTCCCGAGAGGTTGAGGGGAAAGATGCCGATTCCATCCAGGAAACCGGTCATCGATGGCAACGTAACGCTGGTGGTTACCTTGACGTTGGAACCAGGAGCGCAGCTGGAAGCATTGTCCGTGACGCTAACGCCGAGGCCGTTCAGGGCCGGCGCGGCGGACAAAGCTGCTCCGGAGACGTTAAGGCCGCCTTCCTGGTAATGCACAGCCGCATAGCGCGCTCCTTCACGAGCAGCTTGCGTGAGGGAAACCTGGACGTTGTATGCACGTCCAAACTCCATGATTCCGAACAGGATCAGCAGCAAGAGTGGCAGTATCAGGGCCAATTCCACGGCTGCAGCGCCCCGCTCATTCGTTGTGGATTTCACGTTCATCTCCGGTCCCAGATCCAACAGAGAGTGTTTTTAAAGCAACGGGTTGGCCGTGGTTGCCAAGCGGCAGCCGCGACCAACCACGTCGCAGACCAGAGCTAGAGGATGCCGCCGAACAGAAGGCTGACACGTCCGCCGAGCAGGACGGCAGCGCCGCCGACGACGACCGCGATGGCGGCGACGATGAGGCCGTATTCAACCATCGTTGCGCCCTTCTCTTCCTTCGTGAAGCGGTCCTTGACGCCGGCGATGAAAGCGATGGTGTTGATCATGAAAGCAGACATTGGAAAATCCTTCCCAGAAATGATTATGTGGATGACATTTATAAGGCCAGCAAATTGCGGAATTTGCCTCGTTCCCAAACCGCCTCTTTTGTTTCCTTGGCCGTTCGGAATTCGATGACTCAAGAATTGCCCAGCCACGGCATAAGCCACAATGCGTAGCCGTACTCGATTTATTTGGGCATGGATTACCTGCCCGGTGAGCGTTGGGGAGCCAAGTACTCAGTTTCGGTGGCTGAACAAGCAGGAACTACTTGGTTTTAGCAGGAGCCTTACTAATCAGAGAGCGGCCATGAGGAGAGAAGAGCACGTACTCAGCCAGGCTCAGTGCAGGGCGAGGATCACGCCGAAGGCCGCGAGGACCATTGCGGGTCCATGAGCCGTTTCTGCTGGTTTTTCCGCGGATCGCAACCGCAACATGAGCACCGTCAGCACCCCGCCCACCACGAATCCCAGCAAGCCGCCGAAGAGTACTTGCTGCCAACCCAAGTAGCCCAAGTACATTCCAACTGGTGCGGCGAGCTTCACATCGCCCATTCCGAGGGCTCCCGGCGAAATAAGTCCCAAAATCAGGTAGCCAACGAAGAGTATGAAGCCCCCGGCGAGTGCCCGGAGCAGGTCAACCCAGCCCGGATCAAGCACGGAGGAAAGTGCCAGGAGCCCCAGGGCGCCGGCAAGAAGGACCAGGACAAGGGGATTGGGAAGCAAATGAAGCGTGAAATCAATGCGGGAAAGTTGAACGCCTAAGACTGCCAATAAAAGAAAGGCCGGCAATTCCGGCGAAACTCCAAGCCGCCACCCAAGCAAAGCGAAGAGCAATGCGGTAAGCGCCGCCGTCGTGATCCGTACCTTAAGGGGAGGCAGGCCGCCGAGCCGCGGCAGCGAGCGGGCGATGAGCAGCTCGCACAGCGGGCTGAGCAGCAAGCCGGCAAGCGCAAGCAGGAGTGGCATGGCAAGTCCGTCAGTCACGTGCTCTCCCTCATTAACACAGGTACCCCCGGGCGGTCTAACCCCATTTTGACCCGGACGCCTCGTTACCGGTATTGTTTAGAGTCGTTGTGCGTGTCCTATCTCGATGACACATGCCTTCAGGGGGATCCAGTTGCAGGATCGCTAACTCCGGAGGCATTTCGAGATCTTGGGATGACTGGTACATAGAGCCCTCACCTCTGCTCCGGTAGCGCATACATAGTAGGTACACGACTCACTGCGTGTCGCCTAAAACATGAACGCCAGAACAAGAACGAGGCAAAACCGTGCGTACGTACACCCCGAAGCCCGGCGATATCAACCGCCAGTGGCACGTCATTGACGCCACCGACGTTGTCCTTGGTCGTCTTGCCAGCCAGACCGCAACACTGCTGCGCGGAAAGCACAAGCCGACCTATGCGTCCCACATGGACATGGGCGACTTCGTCATCATCATCAACGCTGAAAAGGTTGCCCTCACCGGCGCCAAGCTGGAGCAGAAGCGCGCATACCGCCACTCCGGTTACCCGGGCGGCCTGACCTCCGTCAACTACGCCGAGCTGCTGGAATCCAACCCGGTTCGCGCTGTTGAGAAGGCCATCAAGGGCATGCTCCCCAAGAACTCCCTGGCAGCTCAGCAGCTGGGCAAGCTCAAGGTCTACGCAGGCTCCGAGCACCCCCACGCGGCACAGCAGCCCAAGACTTTCGAAATCACCCAGGTCGCCCAGTAGTCCTGGCCACCAACCAACTTTTCATTACAAGGAGAACCGTGGCTCAGAACGAAGAACTGACCGCCGAAGCCGTCGAGGCTGAGGAAAACCTCACCAGCTACACCTCTGAAAGCAGCGCCGCTGCTGAAGACGCTCCCAAGAAGGAGCGCCCGGCACTGACCGTTGCCGGTGCAGCTGTTGGCCGCCGCAAGGAAGCCGTTGCACGCGTTCGCGTTGTTCCGGGTTCCGGCAAGTGGATCATCAACGGCCGCGAGCTGGCCAACTACTTCCCGAACAAGCTGCACCAGCAGGATGTCAACGAACCGTTCCGCGTTCTTGACCTCGAAGGTGCTTACGACGTCATCGCCCGCATCCACGGCGGTGGCCCCTCCGGCCAGGCTGGTGCACTGCGCCTCGGCATCGCCCGTTCGCTGAACGAGATCGACGTCGAGAACAACCGCGCCACCCTCAAGAAGGCTGGCTTCCTGACTCGTGACGCCCGCGTCATCGAGCGTAAGAAGGCCGGTCTCAAGAAGGCACGCAAGGCCCAGCAGTACTCCAAGCGTTAATTCGCTTCGCCCCACGTCAGGGGTATCGGAGGCCCGTCCCATCCATTCGGTGGGGCGGGCTTCCGCCGTTTAAACACGCCGCAAAGGTAGGCCGGGAGGGGACGCTCCCAAGCCCCGATGAACAGCTGGTGCCGTGGCGTCGTCTAAACTTGACCCGATGTCTAGATTATTTGGAACAGATGGCGTGCGCGGTCTCGCGAACGGATTACTCACCGCTGAACTGGCGATGCAGCTCGCGCAGGCGGCCGCCGTCGTACTCGGCCATGACCGCGCGACAGACGGAAAACGGCCCCGGGCGGTAGTCGCCAGGGACCCCAGGGCCAGCGGTGAATTCCTCGCCGCCGCCGTGGAGGCCGGGCTTTCCAGCTCCGGTATCGACGTCTACGACGCCGGTGTTCTCCCCACCCCCGCCGCGGCTTACCTGGTGGCAGACCTCGACGCCGACTTCGGAGTCATGCTGTCCGCCTCCCACAATCCTGCGCCGGACAACGGAATCAAGTTCTTCGCTCGGGGCGGTCAGAAGCTGCCCGACGACGTCGAGGACGCTATCGAGGCGCAGCTGGGCAAAGAGCCGCAGCGGCCCGTAGGCGCCGACGTCGGACGCATCCAGCGCTTCTCGGACGCCGAGGACCGCTACATCGTCCACCTGCTCGGCACGCTCCCGAAGCGCCTGGACGGCCTGAAAGTGGTGCTGGACTGCGCCCACGGCGCCGCGAGCGGCTGCTCGCCCCAGGTGTTCAAGGACGCCGGCGCGGACGTCGTGGTGATCGGTGCCGAACCCGATGGCCTGAACATCAACGAGGGCGTGGGTTCGACCCACCTGGGTCCCCTGAAGGAAGCTGTCGTCATGCACGGCGCCGACCTCGGCGTAGCGCACGACGGCGATGCTGACCGCTGCCTTGCCGTCGACCACGAAGGCAACGAAGTGGACGGTGACCAGATCATGGCGATCCTGGCGCTGGCCCTCAAGAAGGCAGGAAAGCTCAAGGACGACATCCTGGTTGCCACGGTCATGAGCAACCTTGGCCTCAAGATCGCCCTCCGCGATGCCGGCATCACCATCCGTGAAACCGGTGTGGGTGACCGCTACGTACTGGAGGAAATGCGCGACGGCGGTTACAACCTGGGCGGCGAACAGTCCGGCCACGTGATCTTCTCCGACTACGCAACCACAGGCGACGGCGTCCTGACCGGTCTGCAGCTTGCCGCGCAGGTGGCCCTCACAGGACGCTCCCTCCAGGAGCTTGCCGGCGTGATGACCAAGCTCCCGCAGCTCATGATCAACGTCAAGGGCGTCGACAAGGCCCGCGCCGCCACCGACGAAGGAGTGGCCGCGGCTGTGGCCGCAGCCGAGCTGGAACTCGGCGAAACCGGCCGCGTGCTGCTCCGTCCCTCGGGCACGGAGGCACTGGTCCGCGTGATGGTGGAAGCGGCGGACATGGAAACCGCCGAACGCATCTGCACGGAGCTCGCAGCAGTGGTCAAGGAGCGTTTGGGCGCTTCCAGCGAGATGGCCGTCTAGGAACGGAGCTAAAGGTAGTCCGGCGCTGCCTCAAGCCCGAAGTATTCTTCGAGAGTCGCGATGCCGCGTGTGGCCATGTCCACCGCGGCATCGACTCCGATATACCTCAGGTGCCAGGACTCGTAGAAGTAGCCTGTGGTGTCATGGAACATCCAGGGGTACCTGACGACGAATCCGTACTTGGGTGCATTGGCCTTGGCCCAGATGGCTGCCGGTTGCTCGGCGAAGCATGGCTGGAAGCTGCAGGCTCCGCCACCGTCGCCGATATCGAAAGCCCAACCCGTCTGGTGCTCTGAGTGGCCCGGGCGCGCCGAAGCACGGTCGGCCGCGGCCTGCCCGGTGCTGGCAACATATCCGTTGTACGTGGACACCTGGGTGGTGTAGGAGCGGTAGCCCGAAGCCAACGTCATGATGACGCCCTCCGAAGCAGCAGCGCCGAACATCTTTTCTGCGGCAGCCGCCGTCGTGCTGTTCAGCAGTGCGGCTTCTCCGCTGACGGCGAGCCGTACGGCCGGCTGCACCAAATCTGCGGGCACAAAGTTCTGCGGGTTCAAGGGACGGTGCTTATTGACGATGACCCAGGGGCTGGTGGGGTCGGTCAACGAGTACTGGGTCTTCAGGGTGCTGGACGGAACCGGACTGGCGGTGGGCTCCGCAGTGGCTGTTGGCTCTACCGTTGGCTCAGCAGTGGGTGCAGCAGCGCTACTGGAAGCTGCAGCTGACGGCGTAATCTCAGCCTGGACCGGAGTTGTAGCCGCAGCGGGGGAGGGTATGCCGTTTTGCGCCGTGCAGGCGGTCAGGGCGGCCAGCCCGGCTCCGGCGGTGAGAAGCCCCGCGAAAGCCCGGCGGCTGGGCAACGGAGTGTTTTCGGTGGGCAACTAGACCTTCCTTAACAGCATGCGCCGGATGGAGTGGTCCGCATCCTTGGTGAGCACAAGCTGTGCGCGCCCACGCGTCGGCAGGACGTTTTCCTTCAGGTTGGGCTCGTTGATGCGCTTCCAGATGCCCCGGGCGGTGGATTCGGCGTCTTCGTCGGACAAGGTGGCGTACCGGTGGAAGTAGGACTCGGGCTGGGCGAAAGCGGTGCTCCGCAGCTTCCGGAAGCGGTCCACGTACCATTCCTCGATGTAAGAGGTCTTGGCGTCGACGTAGATGGAAAAGTCGAAGAAGTCACTGATCGCCAGGCCTTGTTTTCCGTCCATGCGGGGCCGCGCCGGGGCCAGCACGTTCAGGCCCTCGACGATCAGGACGTCGGGGCGCCGTACGACGACTTCCTTGCCCGGCACGATGTCGTAGGTAACGTGCGAGTACCACGGCGCCCGGACTTCCTCAGCCCCGCCCTTGACCTCCGAAACGAAGCGGAGAAGCCCGCGTCGGTCGTAGGACTCAGGGAAACCCTTGCGTTCGAGTAGGTGGCGGCGCTTGAGCTCAGCCAGCGGGTAGAGGAAGCCGTCCGTCGTGATGAGTTCGACGTTGGGTGTGCCCGGCCAGCGGCGCAGCATCTCGCGGAGTACGCGGGCGATGGTGGACTTGCCGACCGCCACGGAACCGGCGACGCCGATCACAAATGGCGTGCGCTGGGTCTGCTCACCGAGGAAGGTAGTGGTTGCCGCGTGCAGCTGGTGCGAGGCTTGGACGTAGAGGTGAAGGAGCCTGGACAGGGGCAGGTAAACCTCCCTGACTTCCTTCATGTCCAAGGGATCTCCGAGCCCCCGCAGGCGGAAAATGTCCTCTTCGTTGAGGGGCTGCTCCATCTGCGCCGCGAGCCTGGACCAGGTTTGACGGTCCAGCTCAACAAACGGGGAAGCGCCGTCGCCATTAGCTTCGGTGCGTTGCAAAGTCACGATCATGATTCTGCCCTCCGCGCGGCTGATCAGGAAATGCGCGATGACCAAGGGGTGAATTGTGCGTTCTTGACAGGGCGCTAACACGGCTTGGAAATAGGATGTCCCACGTCAGTTGTTTGCAGAAGCCGCTAGGCTTGTATCCATGTGTGGAATCGTAGGCTATGTTGGCAATTCGTCTCGCGAGGCAGCTGGTTACAGCGCCCTGGACGTCGTAGTGGAAGGGCTGCGCCGTCTGGAGTACCGCGGCTATGACTCCGCCGGCGTCGCAGTAGTAGCCGATGGGGCAATCTCATCGCGTAAAAAGTCCGGCAAGCTGAGCAATCTGGTCGAGGAACTTGAAGCTCACCCCGTTCCCAAGTCCATGACGGGCATTGGCCACACCCGGTGGGCCACGCACGGTGGCCCCACCGACCGTAACGCGCACCCCCACCTCTCTGATGGTGGCCGCCTGGCTGTCATCCACAACGGCATCATTGAGAACTTCGCTGAGCTCCGCCAGGAACTGCTCGCCAAGGGTGTCACGTTCGAATCCGAGACCGACACTGAAGTGGCTGCCGCCCTTTTGGGCGACATCTTCCGGAACCAGCTCAAGGGCGACGGCGGCAACCTCACTGAAGCGATGCGCCTCGCCTGCCAGCGACTTGAGGGTGCCTTCACTCTCCTGGCCGTGCACGCGGACCAGCCCGACGTCGTGGTTGCTGCCCGACGCAACTCACCCCTGGTAGTGGGCCTGGGCGACGGCGAGAACTTCCTCGGCTCCGACGTCTCCGGCTTCATTGACTACACGCGCCGCGCCGTGGAACTGGGCCAGGACCAGATCGTCACCATCACCGCGGACTCCGTGGAGATCACCGACTTCTTTGGCGCACCTGCCGAAGGCAAGGAATACCACGTTGACTGGGACCCGGCATCGGCCGAAAAGGGTGGCTTCAGCTCCTTCATGGAGAAGGAAATCAACGACCAGCCGGACGCCGTGGCACAGACCCTCCTGGGCCGCTCGGACCTGAACGGCCAGCTGACGCTGGACGAGCTCCGTATCGACGTGGAGCTCCTCAAGCAGGTGGACAAGATCATCGTCCTCGCCTGTGGTACTGCCGCGTATGCCGGCCTGGTGGCCAAGTACGCCATCGAGAACTGGTGCCGCATCCCCACGGAGGTGGAGCTCGCCCACGAGTTCCGCTACCGCGATCCGATTGTGGACGCCAAGACACTGGTGGTTTCCATCAGCCAGTCCGGTGAAACCATGGACACCCTGATGGCCGTCCGCTACGCCCGCGAACAGGGCGCCAAGACGATCTCCATCTGCAACACCAACGGCTCCACCATTCCCCGTGAATCCGACGCAGTGCTGTACACGCACGCCGGCCCGGAAATCGCTGTTGCGTCCACCAAGGCATTCCTCGCGCAGATCACTGCCGCCTACCTCCTGGGCCTCTACCTGGCCCAGCTGCGCGGCAACATCTTCTCCGGCCAGATCAAGGACGTCCTCGCGGACCTCAACAAGATTCCGGCCAAGATCCAGACCATCCTCGACAACGCAGGACCCCTTCGCGAGCTCGCCCGCAGCATGAAGGACGAAAAGTCCGTGCTGTTCCTGGGTCGCCACGTGGGTTACCCGGTGGCTCTCGAAGGTGCGCTGAAGCTCAAGGAAATCGCCTACATCCACGCTGAAGGCTTCGCTGCGGGCGAGCTCAAGCACGGTCCGATCGCCCTGATCGATGACGGCCAGCCGGTCTTCGTCGTCGTACCGTCCCCGCGCGGCCGCGACTCGCTGCACTCCAAGGTGGTCAGCAACATCCAGGAAGTCCGCGCACGCGGTGCCCGCACCCTGGTCATCGCTGAAGAGGGCGACGAGTCGGTCAAGGACTACGCAGAGCACGTGTTCTACGTTCCGGAGACTCCTACGCTGCTCATGCCGCTGCTCACCACGGTTCCGCTGCAGATCTTCGCGGCCGAACTGGCCGGGGCTAAGGGTTACGACGTCGACCAGCCGCGTAACCTCGCCAAGAGCGTGACCGTAGAATAACGCCATGATTGTTGGCATTGGCGTAGACGTCGTAGACATTGAGCGGTTTGGGCGACAGCTTGAACGGACTCCAGGCCTGAGGGACAGGCTGTTCGTGCCAGCCGAGCGTGAGCTCAACACGCGGTCCTTGGCTGCCCGCTTCGCGGCGAAGGAAGCTGTTGCCAAGGTTCTGGGCGCACCGGCAGGCATGAACTGGCAGGACTGCTGGATCGGCCTCGACCAGAATGGTCCAACCGTCCAGGTCAAAGGCACTGTGCTTGCCGTGGCTGAGGCCAAGGGTGTCAAACGCTGGCACCTGTCCATGAGCCACGACGGCGGCATCGCCACAGCGACCGTCCTCGCCGAGGGCTAGACGGGCACATCGACACATGATCAGCGCCTTCACCGGACAACAGATCAGGGACGCGGAACAACCGCTCCTGGACTCCGGTGAGGGCGCTGTTCTTATGCAGCGGGCAGCGTATGGCCTTGCCCAAGCGGTGATCCGCGAGGTGAGAAAAAAGCGACGGCTGGCAGGAGCGGGCGCGACGGTCCTTGTTGGTAAAGGCAACAACGGCGGCGACGGCCTCTACGCAGCGGCGCAGCTGGCCCGCCGCGGAATGCGTACGACGGCGATACTCGCCTCGGACACGGTTCATGCGGACGCCCTGGCCGCCTTCCGGGCTGCCGCAGGGCGTGTTCTACGCCTCGAAGCCTCCAACGCGGAAGAACTCGCGGTGTTATGTGCCGGCGAAGACGTGGTCATCGATGCTCTCCTGGGTACAGGCGCCCGCGGCGGTTTGCGCGATGCCCCGGCCGAACTGGTGGCGGCGCTCCAGGAACTCCGGCCCTCGCTGGTGGTGGCCTGCGATGTCCCGAGTGGCCTGGATGCAGGCACGGGCGAGGTCCACTGGCCGGTTCTGGAAGCCCATCTCACAGTCACTTTCGGCGGTGTCAAAGCCGGTCTGCTGAGTGACCCCGGTGAAGGCTGCACCGGCCGGGTCGAACTGGTGGAGATCGGTATCGAGTCCACGCTGCGGCACGAGCCACCGGAACTGCGCCGGCTCACGGCCCGGGACCTGAGCGCTTTGTTGCCCCGCCCATCAAGGCGCGCCCACAAATACTCACGGGGCGTCTTGGGAATCGTTGCAGGCTCCAGCCGTTTTGCCGGCGCCGCCGTTCTGAGCGTGCATGTCTCTGCCCTGGCAGGGGTGGGCATGGTGCGCTACCTCGGCCCTGAATCAGCGGCCCGAATGGTTCTCAGCCGGACCCCTGAGGCCCTCTGGGAGACGGAGGACCCGGGCAGGGTGCAGGCTTGGGTGGTTGGTCCAGGCGTCGACGGGCAAGAGCAACTTGAGCGGGCAGGAGCTGCTGCGGAGTCCGCACTCCGCGACGACTTGCCGGTTGTGGTCGACGCCGGTGCGCTGAGCCTCTTGCCGGACCGTTGCCCTCCACACTGGATCCTCACTCCCCACGCCGGTGAACTCGCTTCGTTGCTGGACTCGCTTCCTTCCACGGGCGAACTGGCCGTAACCCGTGCCGACGTCGAATCCCGTCCACTGCACTTCGTACGGCAGGCCGCGCAACAAACGGGAGCCACAGTGCTCCTGAAGGGTGCCACCACCCTGGTGGCATCGCCGTCGGGAACTGTTTTCAGCCAGTCCGACGGCACCCCCTGGATGGCGACCGCCGGGAGCGGCGACGTCCTGGCGGGGGTCCTCGGAGCTTTGGTGGCGCAGGCCGCCGAAGAGCTGGCAAACGACGACGGCGCGTATGCCGCTTTGGGTTTGGCTTCCGAGGACCGCTGGGCTGCTGTCGCGGCCGTGGCGGCGGGAATCCACGGGCGGGCTGGAGTGCTGGCTTCTGCAGATTTTGATGGTGGCCCTATTACTGCCTCGGCGATCGCAGAGGCCGTTCCGCGCGTTATGGGTTCGCTCAGCGCGGAATACGACCGAACAATACCGTAAGGTTGCTGTCGTTGTCAGGGTCATGAGTAGGCTTGCAACAGTTGTTCGCATCAGCAAGAGGAGAACGCATGGAAGTCTGGCCTGGATCGGCTTATCCGCTCGGAGCCACGTTTGACGGTACCGGCACCAACTTTGCACTGTTCAGCGAAAGGGCTGAACGGGTTGAACTGTGCCTCTTCGACGACGACGGCGGCGAAGTCCGCGTCGACGTCACGGAAGTGGACGGCTATGTCTGGCACTGCTACCTCCCCACGGTGCAACCAGGACAGAAATACGGCTACCGCGTTCACGGTCCCTACGACCCCGACGCCGGCCAACGCTTCAACCCCAACAAGCTCCTGCTGGACCCCTACGCCAAGGCAGTCCACCGGCAAATCGACTGGGATCCTTCCCTGTTTTCGTACAACCTGGGGGACCCCGACTCCCGGAATGACGAGGATTCGGCAGCACACATGATGCTGGGCGTCGTCATCAACCCCTTCTTCGACTGGGACGGCGACAAACTCCCCAGGATCCCGTACCACAAGTCGGTCATCTACGAAGCCCACGTCAAGGGCCTCACGCAGCTTCACCCTGAAGTTCCGGAAGAGCAGCGCGGAACGTACGCGGGCGTTGCGCACCCGGCAGTGATTTCGCACCTGCAGAAGCTGGGTGTCACGGCCATCGAACTGATGCCGGTGCATCAGTTCGTCAACGACGGAATCCTCCAGGACAAGGGCCTGAGTAACTACTGGGGCTACAACACCATCGGCTTCTTTGCCCCGCACAACAGCTACAGCTCCAAGGGCGATACCGGCCAGCAGGTCCAGGACTTCAAGGCCATGGTCCGTTCGCTGCACGACGCCGGCATTGAGGTCATTCTCGACGTCGTCTACAACCACACCGCAGAAGGCAACCACCTTGGCCCCACGCTGTCCTTCAAGGGCATCGACAACTCGGCGTACTACCGCCTGGTGGAAGACGACCAGAAGTACTACATGGACTACACCGGCACCGGTAACTCCCTGAACGTGCGCAGCCCGCATTCCCTGCAGCTGCTCATGGACTCGCTGCGGTATTGGGTGACCGAAATGCACGTGGACGGTTTCCGCTTCGACCTTGCCTCCACCTTGGCCCGTGAGTTCTACGACGTCGACAAGCTCTCCACGTTCTTCGAACTCATCCAGCAGGACCCCGTAGTTTCCCAGGTGAAGCTCATTGCAGAACCGTGGGATGTCGGACCCGGCGGCTACCAGGTGGGCAACTTCCCGCCGCAGTGGACGGAGTGGAACGGCAAGTACCGCGACACTGTCCGCGACTTCTGGCGGGGCGAGCCCTCCACACTAGGCGAATTCGCGTCCCGGCTGACAGGCTCGGCGGACCTCTACGAGCACTCGGGGCGCCGTCCGTTCGCATCCATCAACTTCGTCACCGCGCACGATGGCTTCACCCTGATGGACCTGGTGTCCTACAACGAGAAGCACAACGAGGCCAACGGCGAAGACAACAACGACGGCGAATCCCACAACCGTTCATGGAACTGTGGCATCGAAGGGCCAACGGACGACCCCACCGTCCTGGCCCTGCGGGCACGACAGCAGCGCAATTTCATCGCCTCTCTGTTCCTGTCCCAGGGCGTCCCGATGCTCCTGCACGGTGACGAACTGGGCAGGACCCAGCAGGGCAACAACAACGGCTACTGCCAGGATTCGGAGCTCACCTGGATCAACTGGGAGAACGTCGACCAGCCGCTGATCGAGTTCACGGCAGCCGTCAGTGCGCTGCGGGCAAAGCACCCGAGCCTGCGCCGCAGCCGCTTCTTCGACGGCAGGCCAGCGCTCCGTGGCGAGGGCGAACGCCTCCCGGACATCGTGTGGCTGGACAAGGACGGCACCACCATGACGCCATCGGACTGGGACGAAGCCCTGGGCCGTTCAGTGGGTGTGTTCCTCAACGGTGACGGCATCCAAGGACGCGACAACCAAGGCCGACGCATCACTGACGTCAACTTCCTCTTGTACTTCAACGCGGACCAGGAAGAGGTGGACTTCCGGATACCCGCCGACGAGTATGCGCCGGCCTGGGATGTCATGATCGATACCGCAGGAGAAGGAGCGGAAGCCGGCGTCATCAAGCCGGACCAGATCCTCTCGGTAGGCGGGAAGTCCCTGGTGGTACTGCGTGCACACAGCACCCCGGAGATCGAACCGGACCACTCCGTTGCGGCCTCGCTGGCAGCCCTGACGCAGACGAGCACCCCGGAAACGGCCTCCATCACGGCTCCCGCCGTGACGTCCCTGCCGTATGACTACAAGGAAGCTCCGGCAGAAGAGGCTGCTGAAGAAGCCGGCGACCCGAAGGAGTCAGAGTCATGAGGACCCCCTTCTCGACGTACCGCCTCCAGATCCGTTCCGGCTTCACCTTGCAGGATGCAGCCGAACTCGCGGGCTACCTGAAATCACTGGGAATCGATTGGGTGTATGTCTCTCCAATCCTGACCGCGGAGCAGGGATCGGACCACGGCTATGACGTGACCGACCCTTCCACCGTGGATCCGGCCAGGGGAGGTTCTGAGGGCCTGGCCGCACTGTCCAAGGCTGCCAAGGACCACGGCCTGGGGATTCTTGCCGACATCGTGCCCAACCACATGGGTGTTGCCTCTCCCAAGCAGAATGCCTGGTGGTGGAGCCTTCTGAAGGAAGGGCAGGAGTCCAAGTACGCCGAAGCCTTCGACGTCGACTGGGACTTCGGCGGCGGAAAGATCCGTATCCCGGTGCTCGGCAGCGACGACGACCTCGATGAACTCAAGGTCGTGGACGGCGAACTGCACTACTACGATCACCGTTTCCCGTTGGCTGATGGAACGTACGGGGCTGGCGACAGCCCCAAGGATGTCCACTCACGCCAGAACTATGAGTTGATCGGTTGGCGCCGCGCAGACGCGGACCTGAACTACCGCCGGTTCTTCGCCGTGAATACTTTGGCGGGCATCCGGGTCGAGATCCCGTGGGTCTTCGACGAGTCCCACGCCGAAATTGTCCGCTGGTTCCGTGAGGGCCTGGTGGACGGCCTGCGCATAGACCACCCGGATGGGCTTGCCGATCCTGAAGGCTACCTTGCCAGGCTTCGCGAGGTCACCGGCGGCGCCTACTTGCTGGTGGAGAAGATCCTCGAACCGGGCGAGCAGCTGCCGGAGACCTTCAATTGCGAAGGCACCACCGGGTACGACGCCCTCGCGGACGTTGACCGCCTGTTTGTGGATCCCACGGCGGAGGAATACCTCAACTCGCTCGATGCGCGGCTGCGGAACTGGGAGAAGCCGGCCGATTACGCCGAGATGATCCATGGGACCAAGCGCCGCATCGCAGACGGCATCCTCCGCTCGGAGATCCTCCGGCTTGCGCGCCTGGTGCCGGCCACCTTGGAGCTGCCGTTTGCCAAGGTAGCCGACTCCCTGGCCGAGATCATCTGTTGGTTCCCCATCTACCGGACCTACCTGCCCCATGGCGCGAAGACGCTGGTGGAGGCGATCGAGAAGGCAGGTCGCCACCGCCCCGAACTCGAACCCGTCCTGGGCAAACTGCAACCACTCCTGTTGGATGCCGGCAACGCTCTGGCGCAACGGTTCCAGCAGACCTCGGGCATGGTGATGGCCAAGGGGGTGGAGGACACCGCGTTCTTCCGCTACACCCGGCTTGGCTCGCTCACCGAGGTCGGTGCGGATCCGACCGAGTTCTCCCTGCCTAACGGGGTCTTCCACGAGCGGATGGCCCGTCGCCAGCAGCTCCTGCCGCACTCCATGACCACCCTGAGCACGCACGACACCAAGCGAAGCGAGGATGCAAGGGCACGGATATCGGTCATTTCCGAGGCCGTGCCGGAGTGGGAACTGTTCCTGGGCACAGTGCAGCAGCTCGCACCGATCCCGGACGGCCCGTTGGCCGCCTTGGTGTGGCAGTCGATTGTGGGTGCTTGGCCTGCAGACCGCGGACGCCTTCAGTCCTATGCACTGAAGGCGGCACGCGAGGCCGGCAATTCGACCAACTGGACCGACCCGAACCCGGAGTTCGAACGGCAGCTGGCGGCCGCCGTCGACGCCGCGTTCGACGCTCCCGAGGTCGCGGCCGCGCTGACCAACTTCGTGGCCGAGCTGGAACCCTATGGAACGTCCAACTCACTGTCCGCCAAACTGATCCAGCTCACCATGCCAGGCGTCCCGGACGTTTACCAAGGCACGGAGTTCAGGGACGGCTCGCTGACTGACCCGGACAACCGGCGGCCGGTGGACTTCAAGGCCCGCCAGGCGGCACTGGCGAAGCTGGACCAGGGTGCCACGCCATCGTTCACGGAGGAATCGGCCAAGCTGCTGGTGGTTTCCCGTGCGCTGAGGCTGCGCAGGACCCGACCCGAACTATTTGAAGGGTACTTGCCTGTTGCAGCCCAGGGGACGGCTGCGGCCCATGTGGTGGCCTTCGACCGCGGTGCCGGTCGACGAGGCGCGTTGACTGTCGCCACGCGTCTTCCCAGGCGTCTCGCCCGGGAAGGCGGTTGGCGGGACACCAGCATCGAACTCACCGTGAACTGCAAGGACGAACTCACCGGAGCAAGCTACGGCCCCGGTCCCGTCCAGGTGGGGAAGTTGCTGGAACGGTACCCCGTGGCGCTGCTGGTACCCACTGACTGACGCCACCTGAAGTCACGGCAACGCACGCTTAAGGAACGTACAGGGGAACATCATGCTCAAGCACGCTGCTGGAAAAAATAGATTTGATGTGTGGGCGCCGAACGCCAAGACCGTTCGGCTGGTGGCCGGAGGCCGCGAATACGGCATGGAGCAATTCGACGACGCCGCCGCGCATGGTTGGTGGCACGCGCCGGCTGACGTTGTGGCACAGGAAGCCGACGGCGTGTCGTACGGCTATCTTGTGGATGGAGAAGGGCCGTTCCCTGACCCACGCTCACGGCGGCAGCCGGAGGGAGTCCATGGACTGTCCGCAACTTTCGACCCCTCCGTCCACGAGTGGAAGGACGGCGGGTGGAACGGGAAGGACCTCAAGGGCTCGGTCATCTACGAGCTGCACCTTGGGACATTCACCCCTGAGGGCACGCTGGATGCTGCCGCTGCGAAATTGGACTACCTGGTGGACCTGGGCATCGATTTCATCGAGCTCCTGCCGGTCAACGGGTTCAACGGTGTCCACAACTGGGGCTACGACGGCGTCCTTTGGTACGCCGTCCACGAGCCCTACGGTGGCCCGGCCGCCTACCAGCGCTTTGTTGATGCTGCGCATGCGGCGGGGCTTGGAGTCATCCAGGACGTTGTCTACAACCACCTCGGTCCCAGCGGGAACTACCTGCCAAAGTTCGGGCCCTACCTGAAATCGGGCGAGGGCAACACCTGGGGCGACTCAGTGAACCTTGACGGCCCAGGCTCCGACGATGTGCGGCGCTACATCCTGGAGAACGCCGCGATGTGGCTCCGGGACTACCACGTTGACGGACTCCGCCTCGATGCCGTGCACGCCCTCCGTGATGAGCGTGCCGTACATATCCTCGAGGACTTCGGGGCGCTGGGGGACCAGATCGAATCCGAAACGGGGATCCCACGGACCCTGATTGCGGAATCGGATCTGAACAACCCGCGCCTGATCTACCCCCGCAAGGACAACGGCTACGGACTGGAAGGCCAGTGGAGCGACGACTTCCACCATGCAGTCCACGTCAACCTCAGCGGGGAGACCACCGGCTATTACGCGGACTTCGACTCGTTGTCCGTGTTGGCCAAGGTCCTCGAGCACGGCTTCTTCCATGATGGTAGCTACTCGAGCTTCCGGGAACGCCACCACGGACGGCCCATCCGGCATGACCTCGCCCACCCCTCGGCTCTGGTGGTGTGCCTCCAAAACCACGACCAGATCGGCAACCGGGCAACCGGCGACAGGCTCACGGCGTCGTTGTCCTACGGGAAATTGGCCGTTGGGGCAGTCCTGACCATGACCTCTCCCTTCACTCCCATGTTGTTCATGGGAGAGGAGTTCGGGGCGTCAACACCATGGCAGTTCTTCACTTCCCACCCGGAACCGGATCTGGGCAAGGCTACAGCCGAGGGGCGGATCAAGGAGTTCGAACGGATGGGGTGGGATCCGGCCGTTGTTCCCGATCCCCAGGATCCGGAGACCTTCCAGCGCTCCAAGCTCAAGTGGGAGGAAGCCGGCGAAGGGGACCACGCACGGCTGCTGCAGCTGTACAAGGATTTAGCACAGTTGCGCCGGAACACGCCTGAACTCGTCGACGGAGGCTTTGGAGATACCTCCGTGGAGTTCGACGACGACGAGCACTGGCTGCAGTTCTCCCGCGGCAGTGTCCGCGTGGTGTGCAACCTGGGTGAGGACGCACTCTCGACCCCGCTCAGTGGATCCTTGTTGCTGGCCACCGACCCTGAAGCAGTCCTCGACGAGGACACGCTGACGCTTCCCGGCGGTAGCGCCGCCGTCGTACGCGTCAGCTGAAGCACCCCGGCCGGGGTGACGGCGCCCACATGGCGGACAACGCCGTCGCCCCGGTTTCTGCAGTGGCAGGATGGTGCGTATGACTTATTCGGCTGCGGAAAACCGCTACGAAACAATGCCCTACCGCCGAGTCGGACGCAGCGGACTCAAGCTGCCCGCCATCTCGTTGGGCCTTTGGCACAACTTCGGCGACGACAAGCGATTCGACGAGCAACGCGCCATCCTGCGACGCGCTTTCGACCTCGGCGTCAACCACTTCGACCTCGCCAACAACTACGGTCCGCCGGACGGATCTGCCGAAACGAACTTCGGGCGCCATTTGAAGGACGACTTCAAGCCCTACCGCGACGAGCTGGTCATCTCCACCAAAGCCGGCTACTACATGTGGCCTGGACCGTACGGAGAATGGGGCTCGCGCAAGTACCTGATTTCCAGCCTTGACCAGTCCCTGGAACGCATGGGCCTGGACTACGTGGACATCTTCTACAGCCACCGGCCCGACCCCGAGACGCCGCTGGAAGAAACCATGGGCGCGTTGGATTATGCGGTCCGTTCAGGCAAGGCGCTGTACGCGGGCATCTCTTCTTACACCCCCGAGCAAACCCTCGAAGCCGCCCGGATCCTCAAGGAACTTGGCACCCCGCTCCTGATCCACCAGCCGAGCTATTCGATGCTGAACCGGTGGACCGAGAACGGCTCACCCAACCTCTACGAAACCCTGGACCAGGTAGGTGCGGGTTCCATCGCCTTCTCCCCGTTGGCGCAAGGGATGCTGACGGACCGCTACCTCAACGGGGTACCGGCGGATTCACGCGCGGCCAAAGAACGGTTCCTGTCCGAGTCGCAGCTGACCGAAGACAAGCTGGACCGCGTGCGTGGGCTGAATGCCATCGCCAAGGAGCGTGGGCAGACCCTCGCCCAGATGGCCGTGGCCTGGATCCTCCGGGACCAGCCGAAGGGATCTCCGGTGACGTCGGCGTTGATCGGCGCCTCCAGCGTGAGGCAGCTCGAAGACACGCTCAGTGCCATCAACAACCTGGAATTCAGCACGGAAGAACTGACGGCAATCGACGAGTTCGCCGTCGAATCCGACATCAATTTGTGGGCGCAGAAGTAGCCGTTCACGAACGACATAAACGGAAGGGACCGGCGGGGAACAAAGCCGGTCCCTTTCCTGTTGGCTACAATGCAAGTGTGCGCCGAATGGCGCCGTGCCAATCAGCCGTGCCCTGGACTCAGTCAGGGTTGCGCCTGGCACCTGAGCTTTAGTTCTCAAAGGAGTTCCGTGTCTTCACATCCGATTCGTGTTGCCATTGTCGGCGTAGGCAACTGCGCCGCATCGCTGGTCCAAGGTGTTCAGTACTACCGCGACGCTGACCCCAAGGCCACGATTCCGGGTCTGATGCACGTCGAGTTCGGCCAGTACCACGTCAACGACGTCCAGTTCGTTGCTGCTTTCGATGTCGATAGCAAGAAGGTTGGACTGGACCTGGCAGACGCCATCGGCGCCAGCGAAAACAACACCATTAAGATCGCCGACGTCCCCGCCACGGGCGTCACTGTCCAGCGCGGCCACACGCTGGACGGCCTGGGTAAGTACTACCGCGAGACCATCGTTGAGGCACCCGAGGAAGCAGTCGACGTCGTTGCCGCCCTCCGCGAAGCCAAGGTCGACGTCATGGTCTGCTACCTGCCCGTTGGTTCGGAGCAGGCTGCAAAGTTCTACGCCCAGTGCGCCATCGACGCAGGTGTCGCCTTTGTGAACGCCCTCCCTGTGTTCATTGCCGGTACCCAGGAATGGGCCGACAAGTTCACCGAAGCCGGCGTCCCGATTGTCGGCGACGACATCAAGAGCCAGATCGGTGCCACCATCACCCACCGCGTCATGGCCAAGCTGTTCGAAGACCGCGGCGTCACCTTGGACCGCACGTACCAGCTCAACGTTGGCGGCAACATGGACTTCAAGAACATGCTTGAGCGCGACCGCCTGGAATCCAAGAAGATCTCCAAGACCCAGGCCGTCACCTCCAACGTCGAGGCCGAACTGCACGCCGACGACGTCCACATCGGCCCGTCCGACTACGTTGCCTGGCTCGATGACCGCAAATGGGCCTTCGTCCGTCTCGAGGGCCGCAACTTCGGTGATGCCCCCGTTTCTCTCGAGTACAAGCTCGAGGTGTGGGATTCCCCGAACTCCGCAGGCGTGATTATTGACGCCATCCGCGCCGCCAAGATTGGCCTGGACCGCGGCATCGGCGGCCCGCTGCTCTCCGCTTCCAGCTACTTCATGAAGTCGCCGCCGGAGCAGTTCAACGACGACCTCGCCCGCGAGAAGGTCGAAGCCTTCATCCGCGGCGACATCCAGCGCTAAACACCGCGTTTACCCTGACGCCCCCGCACTATTGTGCGGGGGCGTCAGTCGTTTCCGGCCCCTCTCTCACGTCCCCGGGGTTTGGGGCGGTCGCTCGCTCACGTACCCCGGGTTTGGGCCGATCGCTCGCTCACGTTCCCGGGGTTTGGGCCGATCGCTCTCTCATGTACCCCGGGGGTTGTGGTGGAGGATTGGGGTGACGGGCGGGGGATGTGAGAGAGGGTCAGAAGAGGCCGGTGGGGTTGCCCTCCGCGTCCACGTCCATGCGCATCGCTGCCGGTTCCTTCGGCAGCCCCGGCATCGTCATGACGGCCCCGGTCAAGGCAACGATGAAGCCGGCACCAGTCTTGGGAATCAGGTCCCGGACATGCACCCTGAACCCCTTGGGCGCGCCGAGCCTGGAGGCGTCGTCGGTGAATGAATACTGTGTTTTTGCCATGCAGACAGGCATGCCGGACCAGCCATTTTTCTCGATCTCCGCCAACCGACGCAACGCAGGCACCGAGAATTCGACGCCGTCGGCCCCGTAGATTTCCTGCACAATTGTCCGGATCTTGTCCTCCACAGGCAGCTCCAGCGGGTAGAGGTGGTGGAAGTCCGACGCCGCGCCCACAGCGGCCGCCACCTTGGCTGCGAGCTCGTCACCGCCGTCGCCACCGCCTCCGCGACCCCAGACGTCCGCGACGGCGGCCTCCACGCCTTCCGCTTTGCACCAGGACAGGAGCCATTCGAGTTCCGCGGGCGTATCAGTGGCGAACTTGTTAATGGACACAACCGGCGTAATCCCGAATTTGGCCACGTTCCGGAGGTGCCTCCTGAGGTTCTCCACCCCAGCCGCCATCGCGTCCAGGTCCGGTTCGCTGAGGCGCTCCTTGGGAACTCCGCCCTGCATTTTGAGCGCACGGATGGTGGCAACAACCACGACGGCGGATGGCGCCACGTCTGCGATGCGCGCCTTGATGTCCATGTACTTTTCCGCGCCAAGGTCCGCGCCGAAACCCGCCTCAGTGACCACGACATCAGCAAGTTGCATGGCCGTCCTGGTGGCGATCAATGAGTTGCATCCATGGGCAATGTTCGCGAACGGACCACCGTGAACCAATGCCGGAGTCCCGGCGATGGTTTGGACAAGGTTTGGCTTGATGGCGTCCTTCAGCAGCATGGTGAGCGCGCCTTCAACGCCGAGGTCAGCCACGGTAACCGGAGCGCGGTCGTAGGTGTATCCAAAGGTGATCCGGCCCAGCCGGGTCCGCAGATCGTCCAGGTCAGTGGCCAGGCAGAACACGGCCATGATTTCCGATGCCACGGTGATGTCGAAGCCGTCCTGGCGCGGTACACCCTGGGCAGGGCCGCCGAGGCCTATGACCACTTCCCGCAAAGCACGGTCATTCATGTCCAGCACGCGTTTGAACGTCATTCGGCGTGGGTCGATGCCAAGCTGGTTTCCTTGGAAAATGTGGTTGTCCACCAAGGCCATGAGTGCATTGTTGGCAGAGGTGATCGCGTGGAAATCCCCGGTGAAGTGCAGATTGATGTCGTCCATTGGCAGGACCTGGGAGTATCCGCCGCCCGTGGCCCCGCCCTTCATTCCAAGAATGGGGCCCAGTGAAGGCTCCCGGAGAGCAATCATCACCCTATGCCCGGCGCGTGCCAGGGAATCGGCAAGGCCCACCGTTGTGGTCGACTTGCCCTCGCCCGCCGGGGTGGGGGACATGGCAGAGACCAGGACCACTTTTCCCGGTGCCTTGTTCCCGGAAACAACCAGCTTGCCTGTGTTGATCTTTGCTTTGTACGGCCCGTACAGCTCCAGGGCGTCACGCGGGATGCCGGCTCTCTGGGCGATCTCCTCGATGGGGAGGATGGCGGCTTGATGGGCAATCTCAAGATCACTCAAGACCTTGTCTTCAGACATCGTTGTCCTTCGGCTGGATGTTCCCGTTTCAGGGCTGACGCTTGTGGCGCACACGCTGTGCGGGCCAATCTACCAGCAGTGGGGCAGGAAGCTGAGGAACCTCAACCCCTGGGGAGCAGCAGTCCTCCGACGGCTTCGCGATAGCTCTCCAAGGTGATTGCGGCTGTGCGTTGCCACCCGAAGGACTCAGCATGGGTGGCAGCGAGCCGGCCCATATCTTCACGGGTCTGCACGTCGTCGTAGAGGTCCTCCAGGGCATCAGCCCAGTCGGAGGGGTCGTGCCCGTTCACGAGGATGCCGGTGCGGCCATCCGAGATGGCCCGGGAGAGCCCTCCGACGTTGGTGGCAACCACCGGTGTGCCGCACGCCTGTGCTTCCAAAGCGACCAGACCGAAGGATTCGCTGAATGAAGGCATCACCACGACGTCGGCCGAGCGGAACCAGCCAGCCAACTCCGTCGCCACCACCGGCGGGCGGTGAGTCACGACGTCGTCCATTCCGGCGTCGCTGATAATCTGCTGGAGATTGAAGTCCTTGGCCCCGCTGAGCGCACCCAGGATTGTCATTTCCAGGTCAATGTCCGGTCGTCGCTTCCGGAGGATGCTGGCTGCCTTGACGAAGACCTGCGGCCCCTTAAGCCGCTGGATCCGGCCGGCGAACAGAATGTGGAAGCTGTTCGGCCTCACGTCCAGACCGGCGCGTGATTTCTTGCGGAAAGCGGGTGTGAAGACGTTCAAGTCCACCCCGGGCGGAGCGACATCGATCCGGTCACGGTCGGCCCCGTAGTGGGACACAAGCTCATCAGCCTCGGCGGGGGTGTTGGCAACCAGGCGGTCGGCGCCGTCGACGATCCGTTGCTCGCCGTTCTCCCGGCGTCGCGGCTCCGGGCGTTCGCCCGGTTGCAGCACCAGGTTCTTCACCTTGGCCATGGTGTGCATGGTGTGCACCAGCGGGACGCCCCACAAAGCAGACAGTTCCAGGCCCGCAACACCGGAAACCCAATAGTGGGAATGGATGGCGTCGTAACGGCCATGCAGCTGCTGGTTCCGGATGTTGTCTATCTCCACCACCATTTGGTGCAGCAGTTCGGGCAGTTCTTCCTTCGGAACCTTGCGGCGGGGTCCGGCGGGAATGTTGTGGACGCATACGCCGGGCCCGGGATGCTCGACGGCGGGCTGGCTGGCTTTGGTGGCCCGGGTGAAAATCTCCACCTCCACGCCGGATTCTGCCAGGGCCATGGCCAAAGCGCGAACGTACACGTTCATTCCGCCGGCATCGCCGGCGCCGGGCTGCTCCATGGGGGAGGTATGCAGCGACAGGAACGCCACACGACGGACCATCGGCATGGCATCCCTCCTGACTTTCACCACTTCACTGCAGAAAACACTACTCCTGCCGGTGCATGCCCCGGGAAAGTGCCCCCGGTATGTGGACAGTCGCTGGACAGTCGCCGCTCCGTGGAAAACCCCCGACGTGCAAGGCTGCTAGCGTGTGGCCTGTGAGCCAAGAACAAACCTTCGACATCCGCAAGGCAAGCGCAGAGGACTGGGCCGGGATCTGGTCCATCCTGGAGCCCGTGATCCGTGAAGGGGAGACCTTCACTTGGGACCGGGACACCACCGAGGAAGCAGCAAGGGCCAAGTGGATCAAGGAAGTCCCCGGTCAGACCTTTGTTGCGGTCGACAGGGAGTCCGGCAAGATCCTGGGCACCGGTGAGTTTCATGCCAATCAGGCTGGCGGTGGAAGCCACGTGGCCAATGCAGGCTATATGGTGGCGGCCAACCATTCGGGCCAAGGCATCGCCCGGGCGCTTTGTGCCTACTCCCTCGAGGAGGCCAAAGCCGCAGGTTTCTATTCAATGCAATACAACGCCGTGGTGGAGAGCAACGTCAGGGCCGTATGGCTGTGGCAGTCGATGGGATTCCGGATCCTCGCCACGGTGCCGGAGGCCTTCAACCACCCTGAGATCGGCTACGTCGGCCTGCACGTGATGTACCGGAAGCTGTAAAAGCCAACCTCATTCCCAGAGCCCGGCCAGCGCGGGAAAGGCGTCCTCGTACCCCGCGAGAAGTTGCCGGCCCAGCAGCTCCGATCCAACCAAAGGATGCGAGGCAAAGGCCTGGACGGCGGCCTCGCGGTCGTGCTCGCGGACCGCGCGGATCGTGAGCCGCTCCACCTCCTTGACGTGCTGCATCAAGGTGAGGAACTGCCCGGGCGGGCGATCCTGCGCAACCGGCACCGCGCCGTCGGGCGTGACCTGGGACGGGACTTCGACGACGGCGTCCGCCGGCAACCCGGGTACGGCCACCTCAGTAGCGGTGGGAGCCGCCAGCACTGGTGCGTTGGGCACGTTGAGGATGAGGTGGGCGGTCCCGCCTCCCGAGAGGGCCCGCATCACCGACAAGGCCACGCGCTCATACCCACCACCAGCGAGATCGGCCTCATCGCGTTGTTCACCGTGAAGGCGGGCTTCAGCGAGGTACCCCTCTTCGCGGGATCGCCGTGCCGCATCCCACAGGGCATAGGCATCATCAGACCGGAGTAGCTCCGGATACAGCGAATGCTGCTGTTGGTGGATGGATGCCCCACGGGTCTGGCGTTGTCCACGGATCGCTGCCGTGGCCTGCGCTGTTTGGTAGTAGTAGTACAGGTACTCATTGGGGACGGCCCTGAGTCTGTTCAGGACGTGTTGCCCGAACAGGCGCCCTTCCTCAAGCGACTCCAGGGCGGCGCGGTCATCCAGCAGCCCGGGCAGCAGATCCGTGCCGCCTGGTGCCAGCCGGTAGAGCCAACCGAGGTGGTTCAGCCCGTAGTAGCCCACGCCGTCGAGAATTCCCTCCTGCAGGGGCGCGCCTGCCGCCCGCGATGCCCGTTGCACCAGTCCTCCGGCGGAGTCGCAGATTCCGATGACACGACTCCCAAGAACCGGCACCAAAGCCTCCGTAACCATGCCGGCAGGATTGGTGAAGTTGATCAGCCAAGCCTCAGGGCAATGACGCAGCATGGCCTCGGCGATTTCCAGCATCCGCGGGATGGATCGAAGGGCATATGAAATTCCCCCGGCGCCGGTGGTCTCCTGACCCAACAATCCGAGCCCCAAGGCGACGCCCTCATCAGCGATCCTGCCGGCCGTTCCGCCCGGCCGGATAGCAGCGAATACGACGTCGGCCCCTGTGAGTGCTTCGTCGAGGTCGGTACTTACCACGACGGCGGGACCGGAACCAGGCGCTGGGGACATATCGCGGAGTACCGCCTGGATGGCCTTGAGCCGTTGACCGTCGACGTCGTAAAGCACCAGTTCGCTGACCAGGCCGGCGAACGGACCCTCACACAACGCCCGGTACACAAGGGGAACCCGGAACCCGCCGCCACCGGCGATCATGAGCCGCATGCTCCGAGTCTATGCAGCCCCGCAAGCTCCGGCGTAGTGTGCCGTTCATGGACGCTATGCCCCAGCGACGATTCGACCCCCTGGCCGCCGTGAGGTCCGACGCCGACGCCGGATGCGATCTTCTCCTGACCGGAACGGTCTTCCAGGACATTATTTTCACGGGCCTTCCCCAAGCGCCTGAACCCGGCACTGAAGTATGGAGCGAAGGCATGGGGAGCTGCCCGGGGGGAGTGGCAAACCAGGCCATCGCCGCAGCCCGGCTTGGATTGCGGACCAACCTTGCTGCCACCTTCGGCGACGACGGCTACGGTGACTACAACTGGCAGATCCTCGAAACACAGGAACACGTGGACCTGTCCTTGTCCCGGAGGGTTCCCGGATGGCACTCACCCGTGACCGTCTCCATGTGCGTGAACCAGGACCGCTCCATGGTCACCCACGGCCACCCCGCCCCGATCACCTCATCCCAGTTGATTGGCCAGCCTCCCCGGGCGCTCGCAGCCGTTGCTGACTTGGAAGAGGAGATGGAGCCGTGGATGGTTGCAGCTAAGGCAGCCGGCACCAGGCTCTTCGGCGTGGTGGGGTGGGATCCTACCGGAGAATGGTCGGAGCGCCGGCTGGACCAGCTCGAAAACTACTATGCCTTCCTGCCCAATGCACCTGAGGCCATGGCCTTCACCGGCAAGTCCGATCCCTGGGCGGCGTTGTACGCCCTGGCGGACCGCGTTCCGGTCGCGGTGGTGACCCTTGGCCCTCAGGGCGCGGTGGCAGTGGACTCCGAAAGTGGTGAGGAAGAGTGGGTTCCTTCCTTGCCGGTTTCTGCCGCGGACCCCACGGGGGCGGGGGACTGCTTCGGGGCGGCCTTCATTGTGGGATGCCTGGCGGGATGGAGGCTGGGGGACCGCCTTCGCTTTGCCAACTTGTGCGCTTCCTTGGCAGTCCAGCAGGTTGGCGGATCGTTGGCGGCACCGGGTTGGGGAGACATCGCGGACTGGTGGCAACGGGCCAACGCACGGAAGGAACGCCAGTCCAGCCAATGGTTGCGGCGCTTCGCGTTCCTGGAACCGATCGTGAAAGACATCCCGGCCGAAGCCCAACGGCGTGCCCGGGCCACCATCGCGCACTTGTCCGATGCCCAGTAGCGGCGGGAGCCTGCCGCGCAGTTAACCCGAATTCACTGGCACCACTAGAATCTCTAGGGTGACTTATGAAGCAGCTGCAGATATCGGGATCGGCTCAAAGGCCGCAATAGCCAAAGCGGCGGTGCTTGAACGGTCCGCTGTGATCGATCTCGAAGCAGTGCGCCACAATGTCCGGCAGTTCGTAGGCATTGCCTCTCCCGCCGCCGTGATGGCCGTGGTGAAAGCCGACGCCTACGGCCACGGCGCCGTCCAGGTTGCCCGTGCCGCCCTCGACGCCGGTGCCGCCTGGTTGGGGGTCGCCCACATCTCCGAGGCGCTCGCCTTGAGGGCCGCCAGCATCGACGCCCCGCTCCTTGCGTGGCTGCACACCCGGGAGAGCAACTTCCAAGCGGCCGTCGCCGCCGGCATCGACGTCGGAATCTCGGGCTGGGAACTTGACGCCGTAGTCGCGGCAGCGCGGGAGCAGGAACGGCCTGCGAGGGTGCACCTCAAAGTGGACACCGGCCTGGGCCGCAACGGCTGCACCATCGCCGACTGGGACCAGCTTCTGGGCCAGGCCATGGACTACCAGGACCAGGGCCTGCTGCGGGTGGTCGGTATCTTCTCGCACCTCGCCGTAGCTGACGAACCCCACCGCCCGGAAACCGATGAGCAACTCGCCGTGTTCCGCGAAGCCATCGCCATGGCCGAGGACGCAGGTGTGGACACTGAGGTCCGGCACATCGCCAACACGCCAGCGACCCTGTCCCGGCCGGACTCGCATTTCGACCTCGTCCGCGTAGGCCTCGGTATCTATGGTTTGTCCCCCTTTGAGGGCGCTACCTCGGCCGAACTTGGCCTGCACCCGGCAATGACGGTCCGCACGCTCCTGTCCAACTGCAAGAAGGTCCCTGAAGGCCAGGGTGTCTCCTACGGACTGAACTACAGGACCAGCGAAGAGAGCACCCTTGGCCTGGTGCCCTTGGGATATGCCGACGGCGTCCCCCGGATTGGTACCGGCGGTCCCGTCCGCGTCAACGGCGTGAACTATCCTGTGGTGGGCAGGATCGCCATGGACCAGATGGTGATCGACCTTGGACCGATGACCCCGGAGACTGCGGCGTCCTACAAGGGCGCGGAGGCCGTCATGTTCGGTAACGGTGCAGACAACGGTCCCACCGCAGATGACTGGGCTGCCGCGGCAGGAACCAACAACTACGAGATCGTCACCCGTATCAGCCCCCGTGTGCCGCGCAGCTACGTCAACGAGGTACCTGCGGCTGCGGAAGAATCCTCGGCTGTTTCCGCCCGCACCGATAAGGCGGCGCTGTGAGCGGAGCCCTTTGGGAGCGCACGTTGACCGTTTCGACGGCGGACCAGACCCACGCACTCGCCGCGGCATTGGGAGGGGTGCTGGAAGCCGGTGACCTTTTGGTCCTGACCGGCGAGCTCGGTGCTGGCAAGACGACCTTCACGCAAGGGCTGGGGGAGGGCCTGGGCGTTCGTGCCGGCATCATCTCGCCCACCTTCGTGTTGGTCAGGATCCACCCCAACCTGCCTGACGGGCCCCGGCCGGGCGGACCGGACCTCGTCCACGTGGACGCTTACAGGCTGGAGTCCGCCGCCGAGATCGACGACATCGATCTTGAGAACACCATGGATACCGCCGTCACCGTGGTGGAGTGGGGCCGGGACCGGGTAGAGCACCTGTCGGAGAGCCGGCTGGAAGTTCAGCTGCACAGGTCCGTCGGCGGCGAAAGGTCCACGGAGGCGCTGGATGTGCTGGACTTCGATACCGATGACGACGACGAGCCCCGCACCATTGTTTTCCGGGGCTTCGGTCCCCGTTGGGCCGAGGCTCCCTCGATTCTTGACAACGCAGAACCGGGAGGCAACTGATGCTGATCCTGGCTATTGATACCTCGGCTGTGGCCAGTGCCGCCCTCATTTCCGATGACGCCATGGAAGGCGTGGTGGATTCGTTCGCCACGGAGGACACCCGCAGCCACGCCGAAGTGCTGGCCCCGGGCATTGAGAAGCTGCTGGCGGGCGCAGGCGTTACGGGCGCTGACATCGATGCCATCGTCACAGGAGTGGGCCCCGGCCCTTTCACCGGCCTCCGATCCGGCATTGCCACCGCCCGGACCCTTTCCTTCGTATGGAACAAGCCTCTGTACGGCCTGATGAGCCTGGATGCGATCGCGTTGGAAGTGGCTGAGTCCACGGCTGCTGTCCCGGAGTTCCTGGTGGCCACGGATGCCAGGCGCAAAGAGGTTTACTGGGCCCGCTACGTCTATGTCCAGGGGCAGCTTCCGGAACTCGTCGATGGCCCGCACGTCGGCTTCGCCTCTGAATTGCCGGACCTGCCTGTTTTCGGAGCGGGTGCGGGTTTGTACGCCGACGTCCTGCGTGCGGACGAAGACTTCGCCACGACACAGCCGGACGCCGCCTCCCTGGGCCAATTTGCTTTGGCCCGCCTGAACGCCGGGCAGCCACTGCTGGATTCCACACCGTTGTACTTGCGGGAGTCGGACGCCCAGGTGCCCGGTCCCCGTAAGCGCGCGCTCTGATCGGACGGAAACTGTGAAATTGTCACCGAAGCTGGAGCTCGCGGGGATTTCCCTGCGGGACATGGGCCACGCGGATATCCGGGAGGTGGAGGCGTTGGAGCGCCGGCTCTTCCCCGTCGACGCTTGGCCGCTCCAGATGTTCATCGATGAATTGGCCCAACCGGGGACCCGCCGTTATGTGGTGGCAGAGGTGGGCAACGAAATCGTGGGTTACGCGGGCCTGATGTGCATCGAGCCCATCGCGGATGTGCAGACGATCGCCGTCGTTCCCGAATATGAAGGCAAGGGGATCGGATCGGCCATGTTGACCGAACTGATCGATGAGGCCCGGCGGCGCGGGGCGGCTGATGTCCTGCTCGAGGTCCGGGCAGACAACCCCCGCGCCCAGCAACTGTACTTGCGCTTTGGCTTTCAACAGATCCACGTTCGGCCGCGCTACTACCGTGATGGCACCGATGCCCTGATTATGCGACTGCAGCTCGGCGACGCCACATCCCCGGAAGGACCCACAGCATGAGCACCCCCGTTCCGCAGCAGCCCTTGGTGCTCGGCATCGAGTCGTCCTGTGATGAGACCGGCGTCGGCATCGTGCGGGGAACCACCTTGCTCACCAACACGGTCTCGTCCTCGATGGATGAGCACGTGCGGTTCGGCGGGGTGATCCCCGAGATTGCCTCCCGGGCACACCTCGACGCGTTTGTCCCCACCTTGCAGGAGTCACTGCATGAGGCCGGTGTGACCCTGGACGACATCGACGCCATTGCCGTGACGTCCGGACCCGGCCTTGCAGGGGCACTGATGGTCGGAGTCTGCGCGGCAAAGGCTCTGGCTGTTGCTACCGGAAAGCCGCTGTACGCGATCAACCATTTGGTGGCCCACGTCGGTGTGGGCCTGCTGGACAAGCGGCCTGGGGCGGACGGAAAGCCCGACGGCGGTGCTGCCGCCGGCCTGGGTGCCGGGACGTTGCCGGAGAACCTGGGGGCACTCCTGGTATCGGGTGGGCACACGGAAATCCTGCGCATCCGCAGCATCACGGACGACGTCGAACTGTTGGGCTCGACCATCGATGACGCCGCCGGGGAAGCCTACGACAAAGTGGCCCGCATCCTGGGCCTTGGCTATCCGGGCGGTCCTGCCATCGACAAACTGGCCCGTCAAGGCAACCCCAAATCGATCCGTTTCCCGCGCGGCCTGACCCAGCCAAAGTACATGGGCACCGCGGAGGAGAAGGGGCCGCACCGTTATGACTGGTCATTCAGCGGTTTGAAAACCGCGGTGGCACGCTGCGTGGAACAATTCGAGGCACGGGGCGAGGAAGTGCCCGTGGCAGACATCGCGGCTGCCTTCCAGGAGGCCGTGGTGGATGTCATCACGTCAAAGGCAATTCTGGCCTGCAAGGAGAACGGCATTACCGACCTCCTGCTCGGAGGTGGCGTCGCCGCCAACTCACGGCTCCGGGAGTTGACCGGGCAGCGCTGCACCTCGGCCGGAATCAAGCTTCACGTACCACCGTTGGACTTGTGCACTGACAACGGAGCCATGGTCGCGGCCCTCGGAGCCCAGCTGATCATGGCAGGTCTGGGACCCAGCGGTGTGGAGTTCGCGCCGGATTCGTCAATGCCGGTTACCACGGTGTCAGTGCCCGCCTAGGCAACAAGCAACGCGGGGTCACTTATGGCCCATCCCGACGGCAATTATGGGCCATAAGTGACCCCGCGTTGGCCTCCTAGGCGTCCGGGCCCTTGCGCATCTGCTGCACCAGGTCCATCACCACGGCCTGGAGGTCGCCGTTGTGTTCGGCTGCGACGCGGCGCTGGCGCTGGTAGCTCGCACCCCGTTCAATGATCTTCGCAACGTCCTTGAGTTCCTCGGAGCAACCGAGTTCAGCTGCGATGGGTTCCAAGCGTTCCAAGGTTTCAGCCAGGTGCTCGGTCACCAGCTTTTCGTTGCCTTCAGCGTCGAGGATGATTATGGCTTCCATGCCGTAGCGGGCAGCGCGCCACTTGTTTTCCTGCACGTGCCACGGAGGCATGGTGGGAATGGTTCCACCGGCGTCGAGGATGCCTGAGAACTCGTGGACCAGGCACTGCGTCAACGCCGCGATCGCTCCCACTTCCTCCAACGTGGCGAGTCCGTCGCAAATCCGCATCTCGATGGTGCCCAAGGCTGCAACAGGCCGGATGTCCCAGCGGATCTCCGAGATCGCGTCAATCACACCAGTGGTGAACATGTCCTGGACGTAGGCTTCGTAGCCTTCCCAGGCGTCGAACTGGAAGGGCAGTCCCGCCGTTGGGAGTTGCTGGAACATGAGCGCGCGCTGGGAAGCGTAGCCCGTTTCTTCACCGGCCCAGTAGGGGCTGGAGGCCGACAACGCCTGGAAATGCGGGAAGTAGTTGACCAAACCGTCAAGGATCGGAAGGACTTTTTCCTTCCGGTCGATGCCCACGTGGACGTGCACACCGTAGATGACCATCTGGCGTCCCCACCATTGGGTCCGTTCGATCAGCTTGGCGTAACGCTCTTTGTCGGTGACCGGCTGGAGCAGGGGAGGGCTGAAGGGATGGCTGCCGGCGCAAAACACTTCGACGCCCATGGGATCGGTGACTTCCCGTACTGCCTCGAGGGAGCGGCTGAGGTCCTCTTTGGCGTCATTGACCGTCTCGCAGATGCCGGTGACGAGTTCCACCGTGTTCAGGAGGAGTTCGCGCTTGATATGGGGGTGTTCGTCGTCCTCGTTGAGGTCCGGGTGGTTTGCCGCCACGCCTTTGAGGACATCGTTTGCCACGGAGACAAGTTCTCCGGTGCGTGCATTGACGAGCGCCAACTCCCATTCCACACCCAGTGTCGATTGCCTGGATGGCGCAAAATCAATCTGCACGTAGTCCCCTCGGTATGTACTTTCCGGCTGGGGGTTGCCCCAGCCGGGCGTGGTTCCCCGCTGCGGGGCCGCCAGCGGTCGGATCAAGTCTAATGCAGGGGAAAGATCCGGCATCACGGAGCGTAACCGTTCCTTGCCCACAACTTGCTATTGATAACCATTCGCATTATTGTCATGCCATGCATTTCACCGTTGTCAGTTCCCTCGACAGTCAGTGCCGCGAAGCCGCCGCAGAACGGCTGGGCCGCACCCACGACAACTCCGTGGTGGTCCTCCACGACCTCTTGGACGGATCGTTGGTCCTTCGTCGCGTATTCCGCGATGGCCGGCTTTTCGAGCGGGAAACGACGCTGTTGGAACACGGTTGCCTTAGCTGCACAGTCCGGTTGGATGTAGTTCCGACGGCGGAACGGCTCGCCGCGTGCGGCTTCGACCACGTGGTCCTGGGCCTGCCGCCAGGAGTTGCCACGGGGATGGCCGTGGACGAACTCCGGCGCGGACTCGACGGCCCCGTGATCATTGACAATGCCGTCCTGGCTTTGGACCCGGCGGAGGTGGACAACCAGATCTGGGACCGCCACACGCTGTTCGAATCCGGCTTCACCTCGATGCCCAGCGACGAGCGCACCAGCGGCGAGTTCCTCGTCGGAGAATTCGGGCAGGTGGATACGGTGCTTATGTCCCCGGGCTTGGGCTCCGTGTTGTCCGGAAATCCGGGCGAAGGATCGGAACCATGGTTGACGGGAGTTGAACTGCTGGGCGAGCTGGCGCCCCATGCCCACCTCGTGGCTCCGGCTAACACGTTCCGGCCGGGGTGCTTCGACCCCGCCGAAGCGGCGGCCCGGAACAAGCCCGGCGTCGTACGTCTTCCTGTCAGCGAATCCCAAGGTGCCTTCACCACCGTGCTGCATAAAGCCGGTCGTCCCTTGCATCCGGGGCGTTTCCGCGACGCCCTGCCACACCTGGCCAGCGGAACGCATTGGATGCGCGGGCGGCTCTGGATTGCCTCGGCCCCTGCAAGCCGGATTGCCGTGCAGGGGATTGGACCCCGGGTGTGGCTCGAAAGCACCGGGACCTGGCTGGCCGACAAGCCTGAATCAGGGCCCGGAACGGACGTCGACGCCGCCCTTGATTGGCACCCAAGCCATGGGGACCGGGGCACCGTCCTGGCCCTCACCGGCTATGCGCAGGACATTGACGCGCAGGAAGTCCGCGATCTCCTGGACAGCTGCCAGCTCACGGAGGCCGAGATGGAAGCGGATTTTGCCGTGTGGGAGGATCCGCTGGATCTGAGCAACTCCTTGTAGAAGCCTCCAATGCCAAATCACCAAAGAAAAAGGAGAAACACCATGAAGGTCAGGAACTCGCTGCGTGCACTGAAGAAGATCCCGGGCGCCCAAATCGTCCGCAGGCGGGGCCGCACGTTCGTCATCAACAAGAACAACCCGCGAATGAAGGCGCGCCAAGGCTAAACGGTCAACGGGCCGTTGTTTAATGGGGGAATGCCCATCCTGAATAAAGACATGTCCCTGTGCATTTCGCTCGCGGCCCGCCCCAGCAATATCGGGACCCGGTTCCACAACTATTTGTACGATCTGCTCGGCTTGAACTTTATCTACAAGGCATTCGCACCCGCGGACATTACGCTTGCAGTAGCTGGCATCCGCGGCCTCCCGATCCGGGGCGCGGCGGTGTCCATGCCCTACAAGGAGGCCGTCATTCCCTTGGTGGATGTGCTGGATCCCTCGGCCAAAGCCATCGATTCGGTAAACACGATCGTGAACGACGACGGCGTCCTGACCGCCTACAACACCGATTACATCGCCATTGCGCGGCTGCTGAAAGACCACGAGGTTCCAGCGAGCCACACGGTCCTGCTGCGCGGTGCCGGGGGTATGGCGAAGGCCGTTGCCGCAGCCCTCCGGGATGCCGGTTTCACCGCCGTCACCATTGTGGCCCGCAATGAAACCACCGGCCGCGCTCTTGCGGAGCTGTACGGTTTCGGCTGGCAGGACGACGTCAACGGAGCAACCGCGGACCTCATCATCAACGTCACACCGCTTGGCATGGCCGGGGCAGATGAAACTGCGCAGTCCTTCGATGACGCCACTATCGCCGCGGCGCAGGTAGTTTTCGACGTCGTTGCACTGCCCTCCGAAACGCCGCTCATCACTGCTGCGCGGGCTGCCGGAAAGCCGGTTATCACCGGGGCCGAAGTGATCGCCATCCAGGCGGAGGAGCAATTCGTCCTGTACACGGGGGTGCGCCCGACTCCCGGGCAAGTGCGCGAAGCCTCTGAATTTTCGCGTCGCTGACGCTTCAGGCGGACACCGGCTCCACCACAACAGCCACCCGCTCCTCACCGATCCTGCTGAGGATCGGGTGCTTTTTTATCTAACGTTGTAATCGAGAGCCTCCTGTCGTATACACTCTTGCTTGGATTAATCATTTCGATTGATTAACCAGAATCCTTATTACTTTGTTTGGGGGAAAGCAGTGGTGTTCGAGATTGACAGTGGCAGGGCTTTGGCGGTGGTGGCTGCATCGAGGCAGCGCATCACTGTGCTTCCTGGCGTCCAATCGCAGCTTCGGCATGCGTTCGATGCCCTGGGTGGTGTTCTTCGGAGCGGACCCGCCTACTCGGCTCTTCAGTACTACGCAGACTCTGTCCTAATTACGGATGTGCGTGCTCTGGTACAGCGAACCGCGAACATCTTTGGCGGGGCCCAAGCCGCGGTAGCGGCCTATGTTGCCTGCGACGAGACGATGGCGGCGACAGCGCTGGCGAACGCACGGAGTACGGGTGCAAAGGGCCCCTGGGATTTCCCGCCCGGAATGTCCTGGAATCCGGCAAGGTAGGGCCGTCATGTACCAGGTCGATGCATCGGCGTTGGATGGGTGGCCGGACCCCGTGGCGTTGGAATTCTCCGCAACCCCGTTGACGGAGAATGCGCAGGGAATCGTCAATGCCGTGCAATCGGCAGCTTCGGAGTGGTCAGCAATGGCCGACGCCTACCGCGCCCCTGAGGCTCCTCAATTGTTGTCGTTGTTCCAGCCGGTTACGCGGAAGAGTGAGGAAATCCGGGCAGGTCTGGTCGTGGTCTACCGAGCGTTGATGGCGTACGCCGACGCTCTTCGGGAGCTGAACCGGCGTCGTGGTTTGCTGCTGGATGACATCGCACGCTTTCATGGCGAGCGGGACGAATACGAGACCCGTGCTGCCTTCATGGAAACCACGGGCGATGTCTCCTTCACGGTTAGTGGAGTGGCTATGGCTTCGCAGGCCGCCGACCTCGAGCACCGTGTGGGGTCGCTGGCCACGGAGCATGAGCACGCTCAGGAGGCCTGTGCCCGACAGATCAAACGGGTGTATTCCGTCGACCCGTCCGTGCCGGTGTATTACGACGGCGGCGCACTGACGGAGTTCAAAACCGAATGGACCCGGTTCCAATTGCAGGGCCTGGAAGCCAAGGGCGGGGGAGGACTTGAGACGCTTCTGTTGCTGACGTCGCTGACGCCCGGGCAGTTGCTGGATTACGGGCTTGCCGAGTCCGACTACCTTCGCTCCGGGCTGGCCTCGCCGCCGGCCGTTTCCCAGGTCAAGGAATGGTGGGCTGGTTTGTCCTCGGAGCAGCAGGCCGCTTTGATAGTGGCCGCTCCTGGGATCATCGGGAACCTCAACGGGATACCCTACGCCGTCCGGGCAAAAGCGAACCGGGTCAACCTTGATGCGGTCTATAACGACACCCGTACCAGCGAAGCGGACAAGGTGGCGCTGCGGGTTATTTACGCTGCACTCGAATCAGCAGACGGTCTCCAGTCGCCGCCCAGAAGTATTGTTTCCTTCACACCGGAGGAAAATGGCAAGCCTCTCGTGGTTATCGCGATAGGGGACTTGGACACAGCGTCGAATGTGACCTGGAACGTCCCGGGCATGAGAACCACGGTGGCGGACGGGCTGCAATCCTGGACTATGTCGGCGCAAGATCTGTACGACGCGCAGATCTTTTCGCTTCAGAAGAGCCAGGACTTCGGAGCGACCGTAGCAGTGGTTTCATGGGTCGGCTACGACACTCCTGAGGCACCGCCGAGTGGCGAAGTATTGTCGACTGCGCTCGCCAAAGCGGGTGGTGAAAAACTCGCAGCTGCGCTGGACGGCTTTAGCGAGACGCGTGCCGTTCAAGCGGGCGACGGCGTCGAACCGCGCCTCAACGTCGTGGCCCACTCATATGGGACAACCACGGCCTCTTATGCCCTGAAAACCATCATGCATGAGGTGACTACGGTTACGTTCTTTGGCTCAGCCGGGATTGAATGGCGCGAAATCGGCTCCGCAGCGGATCTCCATGTGGCAACGGATGAATACGGCAGGCCCGAGCTCTATCTGACTGCAGCGAGTGAAGACCGCGTTGCTCCCTTGGGGATCTTGGGCAGCGGGCTTCGGGGCCGAGAGGGGCGTCTCGATCCAACTGGTGAGTGGTTCGAAGGCAAGCCCTTTTCATCTGAAGGCGGATACGATCCTGACACCAGCGACTTCTATAACCGAACCACCGGCCACGATGCCAAGGGGTGGGCAGTTCAAGGCAGCGGAGATTCAATCTTTGCAGCTACCGGCGATCACGGCTATCTTGACCCCGGCACAGAATCATTGCGGAATATCGGGATGATCTCCATCGGGCGCGGCGACCAGATCAGGCAGCTTTTGCCACTTCAACACCAAACGCGAACGGGGTACGGGGGGATGGACTTTCCCAACGGGTCGTTGATTGAAAGAGACCTAACACCAGAAGAACTCACAGGGGAGCTGGGCTGATGATCACGACAAAATCGAACCGAAACGTGTTTCTTGTATCGACGATGGTGGTGGCCCTAATGGTGTCAGGATGTAATGCGGACCCAACAGGTGGCAACGAAGGCCGGGAACCCGGACCCGGTGAGCGGAGCGCCCAGGAGGTGTTCACAGAGTTCATGGATGCCGTTGATGACACGGTGCAGTATTCGGGCATGGACTGGCCCATCTGGAACCGAAGCCACACAGCAGGTTTCTTTGCTGGCCCGTGTTCAGTAAGAACACGGGATGACGGTCGGGCTTACCAAACCCAGATCGAAGGTGGCCCTGCACTCGACCCGCAGGTTGCTGTGGACCTGATGAAAGCGCATTGGGAAGAGAAGGGGTACACGATTGGCAATGTATTTGACGATGGGAACCCTGCCACGGGAATTCAACTGAATGCGCGTACGTCAACAGGCGTTCGCTTACAGTTCTCGCCCACCCCGCACGTCAGTTTCATTAAGGTTGTCAGTGCTTGCACATTGGACCCGAATGCCAGGAAAAAAACCACCTGAAATGGCGGGTGTTACAAGCGAATCGGCTACGTTTTCTACGCGACTCTGACACGGGGTAAGAGTTCTCTCACTATTAGGCGTCATGGTTTTAGTCGCTTCGGGGTGCGCTGCAAACCAAACGGGTGGTGGTCAGAGCGGCGAGCCGGGGCCGGGCGAACGGAGCGCGCAGGAAGTTTTCACGGACTTCATGGATGCCATGGAGGACACGGTGCAGCAATCGGGCACGTCGTGGCCCGAGTGGGACCGGCAGGATACGGCTGAGTATGTAACGGAGCCCTGCGGCATTCACGAGCGAGCCGACGGTCGGTTGTATCAACGGCAGATCGAAGGCGGTCCCGTTCAGAATCCGCAGGCTTCCGTGGACGCAATGAAGGCCCATTGGGAGTCCAAGGGGTACAAGATCGGGAACACTTTCGACAACATGGGCGGGAACACTACCGGCATCGAGATCGGCGCCTCGACTCCACGGGGGATGGTCCTGATCTTTACGCCGTCGAAGGGGACCTCATTCATTAACGTGCATAGCGAGTGCACTCTCGACCCCGCCGCCAGGAAAAAGACCGCCTGATCGTCGCCGCCCGAAGATGCAGTGCTACGCGGTCACCGGCTCCACCACAACAGCCACCCGCTCCTCGCCGATCCTGGTGAGGACCAGGGTGGCCGTTTTTGCATCCTTGCCCTTGGCAGGCTTGCCGGGCAGCAGTTGCTTGCGGAGCTCTTCGGGGGTCACCGCAGTGCCGCGCTTCTTGATGTCCAGGACCGTGATGCCGTTGCCCTTGACCCAGGCCTTCAGGGCCTTGACGTTGAACGGCATCACCTCCAGCACCTTGTAGGCGCGCGCAAAGGGGGTGTCGTGGAGTTCGGAGGCGCAGATGTAGGCGATGTGCTCGTCCACCAGATGCCCGCCCAGCCGCTCGGCGACGTCGGCCACCAGCCCCGCGCGGATGACCGCACCATCCGGTTCGTAAAGGAAGCCTTCAACAGGCCCGACGGCGGCTACCGGACCGCCGTCGAAATCCTCACCGCTGGTGATTTCCGCGGCGCCCTGGCTGCCAAGGACCAAAGCCGCGCGGCGAACGCCCGGCCTGGCAACGCCGTTGAACCACAGCGTGGCCTCGGTGACGTCGCCGCCGACGGAGACCCACTGGACCTCGCAGCCCGATGGAACGGAGTCGTGGGGGATGCCCGGGCCCATCTTGACGCCTACCGCACGCCCTGTGGCCGCAAGGCTCTCAACAAACGACAAGGGCGGGGAGAAGGCCTCCGGGTCCCAGATCCTCTTGGTTCCCGAGGTGGAGGTGGTGCGTCGGGCGGGATCCAGCCATACGCCGTCGATCCCTTCAAGATCCACCGACTCCGCGTCTGTGTGCACAACGCTCGCATGCGGAAAAGGCATGAGGTTGATCATGGCGCAGGCCGCGGTGGTTTCATCCATTTCCACGGCAGTGACCGCGATGTCCATGGAGGCCATCGCCATGGAGTCGGCACCCAGGCCGCAGCCGAGGTCGGCGACGTGGCTGATGCCGGCCTGGGAGAATCGTTCAGCGTGGCGGGCGGCGACATTCAATCTCGTGGCCTGCTCCAAACCCGCCTGCGTAAAGAGCATCTGGCGGGCGAATTCGCCGAACTTGGCCTCGGCGCGGGTCCGCAGGCGCGATTGCGTCAGGACGGCGGCAACAAGTTCGGGGGAGTGGCCGGCCTTCCGGAGCTCGGCGTTGGTGCTGAACGCATCGGCCTCCCGGTAGGGCCCCAGCGAGGCAAGAAGTTCCCATCCTTCAGTAGTCAGCAAGGGCGCGATCTGTTCCTGCGGTGCGTGAGGCATGCGTACAAGCCTAACCTCGCGCGTCATGGCGGTGTGACTGTGGAATCAGCCGGATAGGGTTGTTTTTATGGAAGACAACGCAGCCCTGCCGCCCTCCCGCCTCATCAAGTACGCCCGTCCTGCCCTGATCGCGGGCGCTGTCATTGCGGTAGTCTGTATCGGCCTGCTGATCGTTATTTTCGCGCTGGACTCCTTCAACGCCGCAGCCTATTCCGTGACCGGCAAGAGCGTCAGCGATGCCACGGATGAGGCGCGGGACATCCGCGATCTTTACAGCGGCGCGCGTTTGGGTGGGGTGATCGCGCTGGTGATCTCCGGCGTCGTGGCAGTGGCCTCCGCGGTGGTCCTGTACTTGAACCGCGGCAGCGGCTCCCTTGATGAGGACGACGACGGCGAAGACTACGATCTGGACGACCTCCGGGACCAGTGACCCCGGTTCACCCATGACGAAATGCTGGCACTCACCTTGACCGAGTGCTAACGCCTTACATAGAGTCTAGTTAGCACTCTCCCTGTGAGGGTGCTAATCCCGCCAGGCGTCCACCGGCACCGCGACGACGGTTGAACGCCACGGCACCCTAGTTCTTAGTCCATGAATCAGCTCATGAAAAGGAGAGTCCGAGTGTCGGTCTCGATTAAGCCTCTTGAGGATCGTATTGTTGTTCGCCCGCTCGAAGCAGAGCAGACCACGGCTTCCGGCCTGGTTATTCCGGACTCCGCACAGGAGAAGCCGCAGGAAGGCGAAGTTGTTGCAATCGGCCCCGGCCGCTTCGATGACAACGGCAACCGCGTACCGGTGGACGTAGCTGTCGGCGACGTCGTCATCTACTCCAAGTACGGTGGAACCGAAGTCAAGACCGGTGGCAGCGAGTACCTCGTTCTGTCCGCCCGCGACGTCCTCGCGATCGTCGTAAAGTAACTTCCTGGAGCCCCGCACCGCCGTCGCGTTGGAATCATTCCGAGCGTCAGCGGTGCGGGTTTTCTGTCTCGAAAGGACACAACCATGGCAAAGCAGCTTGCTTTTAACGATGCTGCCCGCCGGTCGCTTGAGGCCGGTATCGACAAGCTCGCCAACACTGTCAAGGTGACGCTGGGCCCGCGCGGCCGCAACGTCGTCCTGGACAAGAAGTGGGGCGCCCCCACGATCACCAACGATGGCGTCACCATCGCCCGTGAAGTCGAGCTTGACGACCCCTACGAGAACCTTGGCGCACAGCTGGCCAAGGAAGTCGCCACCAAGACCAACGATGTTGCCGGTGACGGCACCACCACCGCCACCGTGCTTGCACAGGCCCTGGTCAAGGAAGGCCTGCGCAACGTTGCAGCCGGCGCCGCACCGGGTGAGATCAAGCGCGGCATCGAAGTTGCCGTTGAGGCTGTCGCTGCACGTCTGCTCGATAACGCCCGCGAAGTCGAAGGCACCCAGGTAGCCAACGTTGCAGCCATCTCCGCGCAGAGCGATGAAGTTGGCGAGCTGCTGGCCGAGGCCTTCGGCAAGGTGGGCAAGGATGGCGTCATCACCATCGAAGAGTCCTCCACCACGCAGACCGAGCTGGTCCTCACCGAAGGCATGCAGTTCGACAAGGGCTACCTGTCCCCGTACTTCGTCACCGACGCAGAGCGCCAGGAAGCTGTCCTCGAGGACGCCCTCATCCTGATCAACCAGGGCAAGATCTCCTCGCTGCAGGACTTCCTGCCCCTGTTGGAGAAGGCCCTGCAGGCCAACAAGCCCCTCTTCATCATTGCCGAGGACATCGAAGGCGAAGCCCTGTCCACGCTGATCGTCAACCGCATCCGCGGCACGCTCAACGTTGTTGCCGTCAAGGCTCCGGGCTTCGGCGACCGCCGCAAGGCCATGCTCCAGGACATCGCTACCCTGACGGGTGCACAGGTTGTATCCCCGGACCTGGGCCTCAGCCTGGACACCGTTGGCCTCGAGGTACTGGGTACGGCACGCCGCATCACGGTTACCAAGGACAACACCACCATTGTGGACGGTGCCGGAACCGAGCAGGACGTCGCAGACCGCGTTGCACAGCTGCGTGCAGAGCTCACCCGCACCGACTCCGACTGGGACCGCGAGAAGCTGCAGGAACGCCTGGCCAAGCTGGCTGGCGGCATCGGTGTCATCAAGGTTGGCGCAGCCACCGAAGTTGAGCTGAAGGAAAAGAAGCACCGCATCGAGGACGCTGTGTCCTCCACGCGTGCTGCCCTCGAAGAAGGCATCGTTTCCGGTGGCGGCTCGGCTCTCATCCACGCACTCAAGGCACTGGATGAGTCCCCGGCCGTCAAGGGCCTCGAAGGCGACGCTGCCGCTGCTGTCGGCATCGTCCGCCGCGCCCTGGTCCAGCCGCTGCGCTGGATCGCCCAGAACGCCGGTTTCGACGGCTTCGTCGTTGCTGCCAAGGTCTCCGAACTCGAAGCCAACCACGGCTTCAACGCCAAGTCCGGTGAGTACGAGGACCTGATCGGCGCCGGCGTGATCGACCCCGTCAAGGTCACCCGTTCGGCACTGCGCAACGCCGCTTCCATCGCTGCCCTGGTTCTCACCACCGAGACCCTGGTTGCCGAGAAGCCGGCTGAGGAAGAAGACGCACACGCAGGCCACCAGCACTAGGCTGCCTGTTCCGGAAAGCCCCGGCCACTACTGAGTGGCCGGGGCTTTTTGCTGCCTGTTGCCGGTGCCGGGCGCGCTATTGCTGGCGTACGACGGCGGCGGTAACCTGACGCTTAGACGGCGGCTTGGGCGGACCATCGGGGCCGCTGCCCGCCACAAGGTGGGTCATGACAATACCTGGAACAGCTTTGGACCTGGGGCGATCGGCCTTCACGGAGCACCGTTGGAGTGAGGCCTTCGAGTGCCTGGTTCGTGCTGACAACAATGGTGGTTTACCGCCACAGGACATCGAGTTACTGGCTTCCGTTGCCATGCTTCTGGGACACGACGAGGCGGGCATTGGATACCTCACCCGCGCACACGACGAGTACCTGACCGTGGGAGATGTGGATAGTGCGCTGCGCTGCGCGGCGTGGCTGATCATGTTCTTGCTGGATACAGGTGAACATGCCCGGGCGAGCGGTTGGCTCGGCAAAGCCAAGCGGCTGGCGGGAAGTCTGGAGGAGGCAACTGCCGGGGCCGGGTTCCTGCTCATTCCTGTTGCCCTGGGCACCCTGCGCGGTGGCGACGCTGAGGCAGGATATGTGATGTTCCGCCGGGCGCTTGAACTGGGGGAGTCTTTCAGAGAAAGGGACTTGCAGGCGATGGGCCGCCTGGGAGTTGGAACGTCGCGGCTGGCCTTGGGGCATCCGGACGAAGGTCTGCGGACCCTTGACGAGCTGATGGTCTCGGTCATGGCGGGCGAGGTTTCTCCCATCCCTACCGGAATCATCTTCTGCGCTGTTCTGGGCAGTTGCCGCCTTGCCCAGGACGTGGCGCGGGCGCGGGAATGGACCGCTGCCTTGGAACGCTGGTGCGGGGAACGCCCTGACATGGTCATGTTCGGGGCACAGTGCCAGGCGTACCGGGCAGAGTTGCTGATCCTTCATGGCGCCTGGGACCAGGCCTTGGAAGTTGCCCGGGCTGCCGAGGGGCGCATCAGGAAGGGTGACCCGGATGCGACGTTCGGCGCGTGGTACCAGGAAGGCGAAGTCTTCCGGCTGAAGGGCCACGCCGTGGAGGCCGAGCGGGCGTTCAGGACAGCAGCAGAGACCGGATTTGAGCCGGAGCCGGGGATGGCCTTGCTTCGCCTGCTGAACGGCCGGATCAGCGAAGCACAGGCCCGCATCAGGCGGGCTGTAGAAGAGGCCGATCCGGGCAACAGGCGAAGGCTTCTTCCGGCGCTGGTGGACATCGAATTGGCTGCCGGTGATACCAGTGCTGCACGGGCCGCCGTCGATGATTTGCTGGCGGGCCTTCATTCCGGCAGCCAGCCGCTGGAGAACGCCGGTGCGCGCCAGGCAGAAGCCGCGGTGCTTCTTGCCGAAGGTGATGCCGGCGCGGCATTGCGGGCAGCGCGGCAGGCGTGGCGGCAGTGGTATGGCCTCGAAGCTCCCTTCAAGGCCGCTTGTGCCCGTGTCATCGCCGCCAGGGCCTGCGCTGCACTGGGCGATCCCGACTCGGCTGCGATGGAATTCGAAGCGGCACTGGAGGAGTTCGCTGATCTTGGGGCAGCACCCTCGATTGCCCAGGTCCAGGCTCTTCGGAACCGTGGGGGAGAGGGCAAGACGACGTTGACGCCTCGCGAGCTGGAAGTTCTGCGCCTGATTGCTGCCGGAGAATCAAACAAATCCATTGCCCGGCAGCTGTATCTCAGCGAAAAGACAGTAGCCCGGCATGCAGGCAACATCTTTGCCAAACTCGGCGTCGGCTCCCGGACTGCGGCCGCTTCCTACGCCTTCGAAAACCACCTCATCCGCTGACGCTCTCTCGCATCCCCGCCTGTTCCCGGCGATCCCTCTCTCACCGCGGTGCCATGGGTATGAATGCCCAGGCCATGCCGTGACAAAGATGGGTAATTCGTCCGACGCGGCGGGAAGGCCCGGAGCCGTACTTTGGCTCTATCAGAACAGGCTGAATAGCGGAGGAGGTCATCAGCCATGGAGTATCAACAGAGCACTGAGTTGGACACGGTTGTTATCGGCGGGGGTCAAGCAGGTCTCGTGATGGGGTTCTACCTTGCCCAGCGAGGCCACGAGTTCGTCATTCTGGACGAAAATGTCCGCACGGGGCAGTCGTGGCGGGACCGGTGGGATTCACTGCGGCTTTTCACCCCGGCGAAATACGATGGCCTCCCAGGAAAACCTTTCCCCGGTGACCGGTTGGCATTTCCAAGCAAGGATGACATGGCGGACTACCTCGAAGGCTATGCGGAAAGCATGGGATTGCCTGTCGTCTTGGGGACGCGGGTGGACGAGGTGAAGAAGGTCGGGGATGGCTTCAGTGTCAGTGCGGGGGACCGTTCATGGCAGGCAAGAAACGTCGTGGTAGCTACAGGCGGTTACAGGAGCCCCAAGCGCCCGGGTTTTGCTGCCGGCCTTGATCCCTCAATTGTCCAACTCCACTCCAACGATTATCGCAATCCCGGCCAGCTCCAACCGGGTCCGGTGCTGGTGGTGGGGCTTGGCAACTCCGGAGCGGAAATCGCACTGGAAGTCAGCCGGACGCACGCTACCTCAGTGTCCGGCAAGCCCGGGGGTGAACTCCCAGTCCGGCACGGACGCGCCGCTGCGCGCTTCGTCCTTCCCGTGATCCGGTTCCTCGGCCTGCACGTGCTGACGCTCAGGACACCAGTTGGCCGAAAGGTTGCTCCACGGTTCAGGGCCACTGCTGCACCCCTGATCCGGACGCGGACCAAGGAACTGCGGGCTGCAGGCGTGGAGCTGCTTTCGAGGGTGTCCGGAGTAGCAGGAGGCTTGCCTGTCCTTGAAGACGGGACCACCACGCCTGTCACCAATGTGGTGTGGTGCACCGGCTACCATGAGGACGCGTACGGTATGGGTTTGCCGGTAGCCGCCGACGCGGGGCACCAAAGAGGAGTAGTGGACGCCATGCCGGGGCTTTATTTCCTGGGACGCGAGTTCCAATTCGCGGCCGCTTCAGCGACGCTTCCCGGCGTGGGCAGGGATGCCCAGTATCTGGCCGAGGTAATGGGCGCTGGAAGCGGTCGTTTCGCTGGCACTTTCCGTGGGATGCGTCACATTCCGGCCAGTAACATTGACTAAGAATACTTAGCATCGTTTTGCCTTGTCACGCCCGTATTGGCTCCGCCAGCCACAGGCCGTGCACAGGTTCGGCACGGTAAATCCATAGCGGAAGGTGGACTAATTGACCTGCGGAAGCCCCCGCAGGGAACCAGATTGACATGAGCTGCGGGACAAAACCGCGTATTATGGATGCTTTGTGCCACCCGCTGTGCCACTTGCTTTAAGGAACTGCCTCACGTGACTACCCCAACGCCGACCACCGCCGCCCACCGTAGTAGGCGGGCTTCGCGTCCCGTTGGAAAGTCCAAGTTCCGCCCTGAAATCCAAGGACTCAGGTCCCTCGCCGTCCTCATGGTGGTGAGTTACCACATCTGGATCGGCAGGGTTTCCGGCGGCGTGGATGTCTTTCTCCTGATCTCGGCGTTCCTGATGACTTTGCAGTTCACGGGGCGTTACAAACAGGGCCGTCCCATGGACCTCCTGCGGCACTGGCTGCACCTGTTCAGGAGGCTGTTGCCCGCCGTCGTGGTTGTCCTCCTGGGAACCTTGGCGGCCACCTTTGTTCTCCTGCCTGCCACCCGATGGGCGGAGATCGTGCAGCAGGCGTGGGCGTCGTTGTTCTACTACGAGAACTGGCTGCTGCAGAAGCTCGCGGTGGACTACTACGCGACGGACCACAGCCTGGCCAGCCCTGTCCAGCACTTCTGGTCGCTGTCCATCCAAGGCCAGGTCTTCATTATCTGGCCGGTCATCTTTGCCGTCGTCGCGCTTCTCTGCCGGCGCTTTGCCCTGAGGTACCGCGCCACGCTGGTGTACGTCTTCGGAATCATCTTCCTGATCTCGTTCGTCTACTCCATCATCTTCACGGCCACCAACCAGGCAGTGGCCTACTTCGATACCTTCGCCCGTCTGTGGGAATTCGCCTTGGGCACCTTGCTTGCCCTGGTCCTGCCTGGTTTGAACTTTTCCAAGCCCGTCCGGGTGCTGATGGGCTGGATCGGCGTCATCGCCATGCTTACCTGCGGCATCGTCCTGCAGGTCCAAACAGCTTTCCCGGGGTTCGTGGCGTTGTGGCCCACCCTTGCGGCCGTCGCGGTGATCGCGGCAGGCCAGACGGGCAGCCGCTTCGGCGTTGACCGGATTCTGAGTTCCAAGTTCCTGGTCCGCCTGGGAGACAACTCCTACGCCCTTTACCTGTGGCACTGGCCCATCCTGGTCATAGCCCTCGCATGGAGCGGCAAGGATCATGCCGGTTGGCTTTCCGGTACGGCGATCATCTCCCTGTCGCTGGTGTTGGCCTTCCTCACTACGAAGTACATCGAGAAGCCCTTCCGCCAGTGGAAATGGCCGGAAATGAAGCGTCGGCGTGCGGTTGTCGCCATTGCAGCGTGCGTGGCAGTGGCCTCCGCGCCTCTGCTTGGCTTCCAGTACAAACTGGACCTGGACGAACAAGCCGCGCAGGCGCGGATGGTCTTTGACAACCCGGGCGCCAAATCCCTCCTGCCTACCTACGTGAACCAGATTGCCCCGAACGCCCTCACGCAGCCTTCTGCGGAACGGATCGGGCGCGACTGGGCCAAGCTTCCGGACGGCTGCTCGGGCGATACCAAGCCGGAGTCGCGGCTTCTCCAGGACAACTGCCAGCAAAACGACGTCGGCTCCGACGCCACCAAGACCGTTCTCGTGGTGGGGAACTCGCATTCCCAGCAGTGGCTTGCGGCACTGGGGCAGATGGCCGAAGAGCACCACTGGAAGTTGTATGCCTTGCTTTACGGTGCCTGTCCTTTCGCTACTGATGATCCTGATGTCGAGCCCGTATGCAACGAGTTCAACCAGGAAGTGCGGCAACATATAGCCGAGCACGCCCCCGATGCCGTCTTCACGGTGGGCACCAAGGCTGAACCGTCAGAGCCTGACGAGAAACTGACCCGCGGGTTCGAGGAACTTGTCTCCGAGATCACCGCGCGCGGAACCCAGGTCATCGCCATCCGGGACAACCCCCGGTTCACCTACAGCCTGACCGACTGCACCCTGAACAAAGGCGTGGACAGCCCGGACTGCCGGCCGCTCAAGGCCGACGTCCTGGCCGAGCCCAGCCCGTTCGAAGAAGTGACGGGCAAGTTCCAGGACCTTTACCTGATCGACATGACTGATGTGATCTGCATTGGGATCTACTGTCCCCCGATCATCGGCAATACTTTCGTCTACCTGGACGACAACCACCTGACCAAGACCTACGTGAAGAGCATGACGGACATGCTTGATGAGAGGTGGTTTGCCGCTACGGGGTGGCAACAATGATGAGCACCAGCACGGCCTCGCAAAGCGTGGATCAAGGAACGACGCCGGAACGCGGCTTCCGTCCGGAAGTCCAGGGCCTGCGTGCCCTGGCGGTGCTCATGGTGGCGGCCTACCATATCTGGCTTGGCAAGGTGTCAGGCGGCGTGGATGTCTTCCTGCTCATCTCGGCCTTCCTGTTGACGTTGTCGTTCACAAGGAAACTTGAAGCCGGTTCGCCGTTGAAGCTGTTGCGGCACTGGCTCCACGTTTTCAAGCGGCTGTTGCCCGCCGTCGTCGTTGTCCTGTTGGGTGTCCTGGCCGCTACCTGGGCCTTCATACCGCAGAGCCGGTGGCCGGATGTCCTCGCCGAAGCCTGGGCGTCCCTGTTCTATCGTCAGAATTGGCAGCTCGCGGACAACGCCGTTGACTACTACGCGCAAAACCATTCCGGGGCCAGCCCGCTCCAACATTTCTGGTCGTTGTCCGTCCAGGGCCAGGTGTTCATCCTGTGGCCCCTGATCTTCGCCGCGGTTGCCCTGCTGCAACCGAGGTTGGCCACGTTCTTCCCGGGGAAGGCGTTGACCCACCGGAACCTGCTCTTCGTCGTGTTTGGCGCTGTGTTCCTTGCATCCTTGGTGTTTTCCATCGACCAGACGGCCAACAACCAGGAGTATGCGTATTTCGATACCCGCGCCCGGCTGTGGGAGTTTGCGCTGGGGTCCCTGCTGGCACTGGCGCTGCCGTACCTGAAACCGGGACGCAGGCTCCGGGTGTTCCTTGGCTGGGCCGGTATCACGGCGATGCTCGCTTGCGGCCTGGTGTTGACAGTGGACCGCTCCTTTCCAGGATTCATCGCGCTCTGGCCTACGCTGGCCGCGGCAGCGGTGATCGTCGCTGGGCAAAGCAACAGCCGATTCGGTGCGGACCGTTTCCTGGCCTCGCGGCCTTTGGTCCTGGTGGGCAACAACTCCTACGCCCTTTACCTGTGGCACTGGCCGGTGCTGGTGTTTTTCCTCCTGGTCACCGGCACCACAGCTCCGGGGCTGTTCCAGGGACTGGGCATCATGGCTGTGTCCATGCTGCTCGCGGTCGGCACCACGAGGTTCGTGGAGGAACCCATGCGCCGCTGGGTATGGCCGGCCGTGCGGTCCTGGCGTGCCGCCGTCGTCATTGCCGCCTGTGGTGCGCTGCTGGCGATGCCCGTTACCGTCTGGCAGGGTGTCATAGCGGCCGAAGACGCCGCTATCGCGGGCCAGCCCAAGGAACTGACGCCCGGTGCCGCAGCGTTGTCGCCCGAGTTCGCGGGGCAACCGGAGCAGGAAGCCATGATCATTCCGGCTCCGGGGGCCATGAAGGACGAATGGGCCGACATTGACGGGCTGTGCACGGGGGACAACGTGCCCAGCGATCCCTTGCTCCAGGGTTGCCTGCAGAACGACGAACCTGAGAACGTCACCAAGGAAATCGTGGTGCTGGGCGATTCGCATGCCCAGCAGTACATGGCGGCCCTGGGCCCCATCGCCAAGCAGCACGGCTGGGAGGTGGTGACGCTGCTCAAAGGCAGCTGCCGTTTCGGGGCCGAATCCCCGGAACGCACGGATGAATGCAATGAATTCAACAAGGCCAGCGCCAACTACGTGATGGAGCACAAGCCTGACGCCGTCTTCACGGTTGCTTCGCTGACTCACGCGGATGCCCCGTTCGAAACGGAGGTGCCCGGTTACCTGGACGGCATCAAGCCGTTCACTGATGCGGGGATCGACGTCGTGGGAATCCGCGACAATCCGCGCTTCAGCATCAACATGCCCGAATGCGTGCAGAAGAAGGGACCGGACTCACCCGATTGCAACGCACCCTTGCAGGAGTCCTTGGCTGAGTCGTCGCCGTTGGATGACTATGTGGGCAAGGTCGATCGCCTGTATCTGATGGATATGAGCGACTTCATCTGTGAGCAAGGAACGTGTCCGGCAGTCGTGGGCAACGTCTACGTCTATAAGGACGACAACCACCTCACCAAGACGTATGTGCAAAGCATGATCCCGATGTTCGAGCAACGCCTTCTGGCAGCCACCGGCTGGACGGCCAGCTAGGTCTGCGTCACCAAGAATCGGACGACGGCGGCCTTCCGCCAGTGCTGTTGCTCACACTCCGGCGTTACGGAATATGGCGATCGGCGCCGAGGTTCTACTATTTATTCAACACTTCTGCACAGGCCAGTCCCGTAATGACGGGCTGGTCATTAGTTGCAACCCCTACCAGTTAAGCCCCGGAACAAAGGTAAGAGGCGCACTCATGACCCAGCCCGAACACAATCCCTTCGGCCTTATTGGCCTGACCTACGACGACGTTCTGTTGCTCCCCGGACACACGGATGTTATTCCGTCTGAAGCGGACACCTCCTCCCGGATTTCCAAGCGCATCAGCGTGCAGACGCCATTGCTTTCGGCTGCCATGGACACCGTCACCGAATCCCGTATGGCCATCGCCATGGCGCGGCAGGGTGGCCTGGGCGTGGTTCACCGCAACCTCGCCATCGACGACCAGGCCGAGCACGTTGACCGCGTCAAGCGCAGTGAGTCCGGCATGATCACCAACCCGCTGACCATCAACCCTGAAGCCACGCTCCAGGAACTCGACGAACTGTGCTCCCGTTACCGCGTTTCCGGCCTTCCGGTCGTGGATCCCGAGGGACGCCTCCTTGGCATCGTCACCAACCGCGACACCCGCTTCATCCCCGAGTCCGAGTTCCCGACCCGCCGCGTCAGCGACACCATGACCAAGATGCCGCTCATCACCGGGCACGTAGGCATCAGCCGGGAAGAAGCTTCGCACAAGCTGGCCACCAACAAGATCGAGAAGCTCCCGCTGGTGGACGAGCAAGGCCGTCTGAAGGGCCTTATTACCACCAAGGACTTCACAAAGGCAGAGCAGTACCCGCTTGCCACCAAGGACGACGAAGGCCGCCTCCGGGTGGGCGCTGCAATCGGCTTCTTCGGTGACGGCTGGGAACGCGCCATGAAGCTCATTGACGCCGGCGTGGACGCGCTGTTCGTGGACACCGCAAACGGCCACTCCCAGGGCGTTCTGGACATGATCCGCCGGCTTAAGTCCGATCCCGTCGCGGCCCACGTGGATGTCATCGGTGGCCAGGCTGCCACCCGCGAAGGCGCCCAGGCGCTGATCGATGCCGGTGCCGACGGCATCAAGGTTGGCGTTGGTCCCGGGTCCATCTGCACCACCCGCGTTGTTGCCGGCGTCGGGGTCCCGCAGATCACCGCCATCTATGAATCCGCCAAGGCCGCCATCCCTGCCGGCGTTCCGCTAATCGCCGACGGCGGCCTGCAGTACTCGGGCGACATCGGCAAGGCACTGGTTGCCGGAGCCGACACCGTCATGCTTGGCTCCCTCCTTGCAGGCTGTGAGGAGTCTCCCGGAGAGCTCATCTTCGTCAACGGCAAGCAGTTCAAGAGCTACCGCGGAATGGGTTCCCTGGGCGCCATGCAGTCCCGTGGCAAGAACACCTCCTACTCAAAGGACCGGTACTTCCAAGCTGACGTCTCCGGTGATGACAAGCTCATCCCGGAAGGCATCGAGGGCCGTGTCGCCTTCCGTGGCCCGCTGGCATCGGTTGCGTACCAGCTGGTTGGCGGCCTCCGCCAGACCATGTTCTACACGGGCGCACCCACCATCGCCGAACTCAAGGCACGCGGAAAGTTCGTCCGCATCACTCCTGCGGGTCTGAAGGAATCGCACCCGCACGACATCCAGATGACCGTCGAAGCGCCGAACTACAACTCCCGCTAAGCACTTACTGATCCCCGCGGATTCTCCGCGGGGATCAGTTGTTTAACCATCCGCCACTCGATGTCCGCCCACAGGAATAGGCTGGGCACATGTCAGAGAAGCCCGCACAACCGCGGCACCCGGAGTCGGTCCCGCTGAACCCGGTCCAACCCGGCAAAACGCCGCCCCGCAAGCTGGCCTTGCGGCCGTACGCACGCGCCGTCGGGCAGGTCCTGAAGGTGAGTTTCAAGGCCTCACCGGCAGCGGTGATCATGAAGGTCCTGGGCTCGGTCATTTCCGCCACGTTGCCGCTGGTCACCACGTACTTCGCATCGTTGACCACCACGGCCCTGGCGGCCGGATACGCAGGAGACCCCGACGCCGGTCCGCGGGCAGTACTGTACGTCGTCATCACCGCCGCCTTGGGCCTGTTCTGGGGATCCTTCAGCAGCGTGGACCGCTACATCCAGCAGTTGATGAGCTTCAGAGTGGGCGCCATCGTGGGTGACCTGATGTACCAGCGGTTCCTCGCATTGGACTTCTGGCGTTATGACGACAAAGAGACGGTGGATCTCTACGACCGCGCCAAGCGCTTCTCCGATTCCTATGCGCGGGTCCTGGACCGGATCGCGGCGATTTTCACCCAGCTCGTCTCGGTGATCCTGGCCGTAGGCGCACTGTTGCTGGTGAGCTGGTGGATCGCGGTGATAGTCCTGGTGGCGATCGTGCCCAGCGTGTACCTGCAGTTCAAGTTGTCCAGGGAGCAGATAGCCCACTGGAACACCCAGGTGGACTCGCGGCGCCAACGCAGGATGATCGAGCAGAACCTGCTCCGGCCACAACATATCGCCGAGATGCGGCTTTACGGCATCGTTGGCTACCTCATGGAGTTGCGGTCCAGGTTGCGTGATGCCGATGAACGCAGGCGACTGGATTTTCAAAAGAGGTACATTCCCAAACAGCTGGCCGCCGACTCGCTGCAGTACGGTGCCGAAGTGGTCTCCTTGGTGTGGGTGGTGGGTCAGATCATTGCCAGAGCGCAGCCTGTGGGCCAATTCCTGTATGTGCAACAGATTGTGAGCCGGGCCCTCTCCACGGCCAACAACCTGGTGTCCTCGCTCAGTTCCATCGACGAGGACCTGGCCAACCTCAAGGATTACGAACTGTTCATGGCCTTGCCCGTACCCAGCGGCAAGGAGGAGCCCTTGGCCGCGTCGCCCACCACCGTCGAACTGAGGGACATCCGCTTCAGCTACACCGGCAGCGACATCGAGGTCATCAAAGGTATATCCATGACCATCAGGGCCGGCCAACACATCGCGATCGTGGGGGAGAACGGTGCCGGAAAGTCCACTTTGATCCGGATACTGGCCGGGCTGTACCGGCCTGATTCAGGCCAGGTCCTATTGGACGGCAAGGATCTGGCTGGCATCGACGTGACCAGCTGGCACCGGCACTTGGCGGTCCTCAGCCAGGAGTTCCTCAAGTATGAGTTCGCCACCGCAGCAGAGAACATCTATCTCGGCGACGTCGACCTGCCGAGGGACGATCCCCGCATCCGAAAGGCTGCCTCCGATGCAGAGGCCATGGAATTCATCAACAAGCTGCCCAATGGTCTGGAGAACCACGTCAGCAACTGGATGGAGGATCCACGCGGGCGCAAGGGGAGCGGGCTGTCCGGCGGGCAGTGGCAGCGGCTGGCCATGGCCCGCAACTTCTACCGGGACGCCTCGTTCATGGTGATGGACGAGCCCACCTCGGCGATCGACGCCTTGGCTGAACACCGGATCTTCACCAGGCTTTTCGCGGACCGCAGCAGCACCATCATCGCCATCAGCCACCGCCTCGCCACTATCGAGAAGGCGGACATCGTCTACATGCTCGAAGACGGGCGCATCGCGGAGCAAGGGACTCACAAGGAACTGGTCGCGCTCCGGGGCCGGTATTTCCGGATGTTCGAATCGCAGCTTTCAGTAGACGAGGCAAGCCGGGCGGCTCCCGAGGCTTAGAGCGGGCCGTATCCGGCTTGTCCGTAGGGATCACGCCAGGTGGCGAGGTCTTGTTCCAGAAGTCCGCGGAACTGTGGATCACTCACAGCCTTGTGGCGGAGGGATTCCCGTGCGCGGCCCATGATGGTGGCCGGGACGATGATCCCAACCACAAGGAGGGAGACCATAAAGGCGAGAATTAAGGCCAGAGTCAGCAGTGCGTCAGGATCCTGCCACGTTGAGGGTTTGGCCGTGAAGGCGAACAGCCCCATGAAGACGAGCAGGACGAACGCAACGAAGGAGAGCGCCCCCCGCAGGCTCCCAGGCCCACGATTGACCAGGGCCCGGCTTGTCCGCGGCAACCGGTTCCGAACCCGCACGAAAAACATTCCGCACAGTGCGCCGATCGCGGCGCCCGGAAGGCCGAGGGCAGGAAGCGTTACGAGCGTGCCGAGCCGGACTGACAGGACTACGCCCAAAAGGACAAGGACGGCGCCGACGCCGGTTCCCGCGGCCCACGCGCCCATATACGCACCCCGGGCGCCGGCGAGCTCACGCAGGCGGGAGCGTGCATTTGCCGGTGTGATGGCGGCAAGCTCGGGGGAAAGCCAATAGTCCAGGGAGCGGTCTGAGTGGTAAAGCGGTGCAGGGCCTGACTGGTAACTCACCCGGGTTATCGCTCCAGGCCTGCGCGGACGCGGGCGTCGATTTCACCACGTGTAAGGGCCGTCGAGTCGAGGTTTTCGCCTTCGCCTGCGGCGATCGACAGTGATCCATCGGCCTCAGCTTTGACGTGCACTGCGCGGGAGGTTCCGTCGTCGAAGTGTCGGCGGGTGGTTGCGGCCGCCGGGAAGCCGTCCGGCGCCTGGTTCAGGTAGTAGTCGGCCATCTGCACTGCAGTGGTGACCATGCCTTCAGCGCCCGTGATGGGGTGCAGCTCGTGAACGCCGTACTTGCTTAGATTGAGCAACAGGGCGCCTTGTTCTGCGCCGAACATGAAGGAAACGTGCTCCGAGGACGGGGTGACAAGCGCTGTTTCCAACCATGCTGTGGCATCGGCAAGGACTGCTGTCACCGTGGCGGCCGGCCCAACCGGAAGGAGGGCGTCGTTTTCTATCTTCATCAACCCGCGTTCCAACAGCGTCGCAACACCGGCCTGTTCCAGCGGCGACCCGGCTGCGTGGTCGAGGCGGAACAGGGTCCGGCACCTCAGGGCGCCGTCGGTGCCAGCCAGCGCGATGAGTGCAATGAGCTCATGTTCGGTGATGAGCAGTGCCTGGTTTTCTTCGGTCTGGGTGGTCATTTCTGCCTTCTTTTGTGCGGTTCTCTGTCCAGTCTATGAAGCGGCGCGGTCAGGTGAGCCATCCCCAGACCTTCTTGGCGCCGTCGGCTATTGCTCCGGCGGTGTCCTGCGCTCCTTCCCAGACGTGTTTTGCGCCGTCAGCGATCATGGAGGACGCGGAGTCGTAGCCCATGTTGGTCGCCAGCAGGCCCAGGCCGCCCCAAGCAATGCCGGCGATGGCGCAGGCAGGGCCAATCACCGGAACGAAACTGCCCACGGCCAGCGCTGCGGAAATCCCGCCGTCCACCGCCATACCGGGATGTCCCGTCTGGATTCCTTGGTAGACCTGAATTCCGCCGGTGACGAAGCCCAAGGCCCCCGAGAGCCGCCCGAGCATCGAAGTGCCGTTCAGAAGTTGGGTGCCCTTGACATACCCGGCGCCGGCGGCCTGGCCGTACTGTGCGCTGAGCCAGGGCCACTTGGTCAGTTCCGTGACCAACCCGCCTTTGGCCATCTGGGCCAGGATCGAGTCCGCAGCCAAACCGTTGGCAGTTACGAGGGCGTTGCCTGCCCACCATCCCTGGCTACCGGTGACGCCTAACAGTCCCTCCCAACCAGTGGTCGGAGTGTCGTCGCTGACGGTGCCGCCGGGAGTCTGCGGGCTATTGGCCCCTGCAGAACCTCCACCGGAGGACCCACCTTGGGTGCTGGCCTGCTGCTGTTCGTCAGCCTGGGTGCGCAGTGTCTTGGAAACGTCCTCCAGGGAGCGGGAGGCCTTGTGCAACAGGGGCCGCAGGGTGCTGCTCCATTCGCGGCGGAAACGCTCTCCGTCGGTTCCCTTCCACGCAACGGAGGAAATCAGGCCGTTGATCTGGAGTTCCTGGTTCTGGAGCCGGCTTCCGGCCTGTCCCATTTGTTTGGATAACGACCGGAGCTGTTCAATGTCGGCTCCGTAGAGTCCGGGCGCCATGGGTCCCCCTTGCATGGTGTACGTGTGTTTTCCGCAGGCTATCCGTTTGGTCCACGATTCTGCCATGGGCACCACTGCCCATGTGGATAGCTGCCCGGCCTGCGGGGCGGTGCCAGGTTGCGCGAGGGGTCCAGTAAAGTTAGAGCCGTGACTTATGAGATTGAGATTGGCCGTGGCAAGCGTGGGCGTCGTGCCTACTCCCTGGATGACATCGCGATCGTTCCGAACCGACGGACGCGTGACCCGAAGGACGTCTCGGTTTCGTGGCAGATTGACGCCTACAAATTCGACATGCCGGTGATCGGTGCGCCGATGGACTCGGTGATGTCTCCGGAGTCTGTCATCGCTCTTGGTCGCCTGGGTGGCCTCGGCGTCCTGGACCTTGAAGGACTGTGGACCCGGTACGAGGACCCGCAGAAGGTCCTTGACGAGATCGCCGGCTTGGCCGACGAGACCAGCAGCCCGGCCGTGACGCGGCGCATGCAGGATCTCTACCAGGCTCCGGTGCAGCCGGAACTCATCAGCTCCCGCCTGGCCGAGATCCGCGCCGCAGGCGTGACCGTGGCAGGTTCCCTCACCCCGCAGCGCACCCAGGAACATTACAAGACCGTGGTGGCTGCCGGCGTCGATATCTTTGTCATCCGCGGCACAACCGTCTCCGCCGAGCACGTCTCCAAGAACCACGAGCCACTCAACCTCAAGCAGTTCATCTACGAACTCGATGTTCCCGTCATCGTCGGTGGCGCGGCCGGATACACCCCCGCCCTGCACCTGATGCGGACCGGCGCGGCCGGCGTCCTTGTCGGCTTCGGCGGCGGCGCCACGACCACAACCCGCCGCGCGTTGGGCATCCACTCGCCGATGGCCTCGGCCATCTCCGATGTCGCCGCAGCGCGCCGTGACTACATGGATGAGTCCGGCGGACGTTACGTCCATGTCATTGCCGACGGCGGCATGGGCCGCTCAGGCGACATCGTCAAGGCCATCGCCATGGGCGCTGACGCCGTCATGCTCGGCAGTGCCCTGGCCCGCGCTGAAGAAGCACCTGGCCGCGGCTGGCACTGGGGTCCGGAAGCCCACCACCTGGATTCCCCGCGCGGTGACCGTGTCAACGTCGGCACCGTTGGACCGCTTGAGGAAGTCCTGTTCGGACCGGGCCACCACACCGACGGAACGTCCAATCTGATTGGCGCCCTTCGCCGCTCGATGGCGACCACCGGCTACTCGGATCTGAAGGAATTCCAGCGCGTCGACGTCGTCGTCTCGCCGTACCTCGGCTAAACCTTCGGGACGAAACAGCAGCCCTGCCCAACTCGACGGGCAGCAAGTAGGGTAGGGGATTACCAGCTGTTGCGTTTGAGGAGGGGTCCGATGAGCAATGTCGCAGGCGGTCCGCAGGCATCTCCGGGAGCATTGAGCCCGGAATCCCGTGCCGCATCCATTGATGTCCTGAAATCCACTGCCGAGCCCGGCAAGGAGCTGGACATCCTGATCGTTGGTGGTGGCGTGGTGGGCGCCGGGGCTGCATTGGATGCAGTTACGCGGGGACTCACCGTTGGGATCGTCGAAGCCAGGGACTGGGCCTCCGGTACGTCATCGAGGTCCTCCAAGCTCATTCATGGTGGCCTCCGCTATCTGGAGATGCTGGATTTCGGCCTGGTCCAGGAAGCCCTTCAGGAACGCGGACTGTTGATCCAGCAGATCGCTCCGCACCTGGTCCGCCCGGTGCCGTTCCTTTACCCGCTGACCCACCGCTTCTGGGAGCGCCCCTACGTGGGTGCGGGCATCATGCTGTACGACACCCTGGGATTGACGTCCGGCCACAGCCGCGGCGTACCGATGCACAAGCACCTCTTCCGTCGTGGCACACTGCGTGCGGCTCCCAGCCTCAAGGACGACGCCTTCGTGGGATCCATCCGCTACTACGACGCCCAGGTTGACGATGCCCGGCTGGTGGTCAACCTGGTCCGGACCGCTGTTCACTACGGCGCGCACGCTGCCAACCGGGTGCGCGTGGTGGACTTCCTCCGCGAAGGTGAACGCGTGGTGGGCGCCAAGGTGGAAAACCAGGAAGACGGCAGCGTCTTTGAGGTGCGGGCCAAGCAGGTGGTCAATGCCACTGGCGTGTGGACGGACGAAACACAGGCCATGGTCACCGACCGCGGCCAGCTGAAGGTTCGTGCGTCCAAGGGCATCCACCTGGTGGTGCCACGCGACCGCTTCCAGTCCACGGTGGGTTTGATTCTTCGGACCGAAAAGTCCGTGCTCTTTGTGATCCCCTGGGGCAGGCACTGGATCATCGGGACGACGGACACCGACTGGACGCTGGATAAGGCCCATCCTGCTGCCTCCAGCAAGGACATCGACTACGTGCTGGAGCACGTCAACAAAGTACTCAAGAGGCCGCTGACCCGTGAGGATGTCGAGGGCGTCTACGCCGGTCTCCGCCCGCTCCTGGCGGGAGACAACGACTCCACCGCCAAGTTGTCGCGCGAGCACGTCGTTGCGCATCCCGTTCCCGGTCTTGTTGTGGTGGCGGGAGGCAAATACACCACCTACCGCGTCATGGCCAAGGATGCTGTGGACGAGGCGACCAGGGCCATGGATGAACGCGTCCCGTCCAGTTGCACGGACACCATTCCCTTGCTGGGTGCCGAAGGATTCAAGGCTGCCTGGAACCGGCGTGGCAGGTCCGCCGAGCAAGCCGGGGTGCATGTGGCGCGGGTCGAACACCTGCTCAACCGCTTCGGATCCATGGCATCGGAAGTGTTGTCCGTGATCTCCGAACGGCCCGAGTTGGGGGAGCCGCTGCCGGGGGCCGATGATTATCTCGCCGCGGAAGTCGTCTATGCAACCACCCATGAGGGTGCCCGGCATGTCGACGACGTCTTGACCCGCCGCACGCGCATCTCCATTGAAGCCTGGGACCGGGGTGTGTCTGCGGCGCCCGTAGTGGCTAAGCTGATGGGAGAAATCCTTGGCTGGAGCGATGCCCAGCGTGAAAGCGAGATCAAACACTACCTGGCACGGGTGGAGGCTGAGCGACTCAGTCAACAGCAACCCGATGACGAATCGGCCGATGCCGCGCGTCTGGGAGTGGATGACATCGTTCCTCTCCGCTGACCGGCCCAGGGAATTGAGGCCGGCAGGCCACATGGAGGGAACACGACTTGGCTGAACCACTGGACCGATACGATGCGGAACTGACCACCCCGGACACGGTCATTCTTGAGCTTGTTGCCGAGGACAAGATCGATGCCGCGGCACAGTTGGCCCATAAACTCCATCAGGCCGGAAGGATTTCGAACCTCGAGGGCTTCCTGGAACAGGTGCATTCACGCGAACACCAGCTGGCTACCGGCCTTCCCGGGGGAATCGGCCTTCCGCATGCCCGCAGTGAGTTCGTGGACAGGATTTCCATCGCGGTAGGGGTCACCAAGTTTGGCCACGCGTTGGACTTCGGGGCTGCCGACGGCCCCGCGACGCTCATCCTGCTCATCGCCACGCCGGCCAGTTCCTTCTCGGACCACCTTGAGGTCCTGGCCACTCTGGCTCGCTCCCTTTCGAAGGAGTCCTTCAGGGAATCCCTGCGCCGTGCGCATGACCCTGAGGTCATTTCCGAACTCATCAATTCCAGCCTGGTGTTCTTCGACCACTAGGGGTCAACCCGGCCCTGCCTTCAGGCCTCCTTGCAAAGGCTCGTTTCGTTGTTCTACAGCCGGACGAAGTACGGTTAAGGGGTGTTGAAAACTGCCCTGAAACCCCGCTGGATCGCAGGATTGGTCTTTGCGCTTCTGCTGTCCGCGGTGTTTGTGCTGCTCAGCCAATGGCAGCTCAGCCGCTCAACCCAGCACGAGGCCCCTGCTCCGTCCAGCGTCGAAGAAGTGAAGCCCCTGGTTGACGTGCTCAAGCCGGGTCAGTTCTTCCCCGGCTCGGTTTCAGACCAGATGGTCACTGCTACGGGCAGCTATGACCCCGGCAAGCAGGTATTGGTGGAAGGGCGCCTGTACAACAACCAGAAGGGTTTTTGGATTGTCTCGGCCTTTGCGGTGAACGACGCTCCCGTGCTCAAGGGTGTCGCAGCCTCGCCGCAAACCTGGATTCCAGTAGCCCGCGGCTGGGTGGCTGACGCCGCCCAAGCCGGGCCGCCGCCGTCGGGCACTGTGACGCTGACCGGTCGCCTGATCCCTTCCGAAGCTCCCGTACCAAACGTCGACGCCGGCCCGGGCCGGGCATCAGCGGTCTCCACCGCGGAACTGATCAATACCTGGAAAGTTTCCAGCTACCCCGGCTTCATCGCAGCGACGTCCGAAGTCAGCGGTGGCGCCACCATACCGCTGGACGGAAACGTCAAGGCACTCAATATCCCGGCACAGCCACCGGCGGAGCAGGTCAACTGGTTGAACCTCTTCTACGCTGTGGAATGGGTGGTTTTTGCCGGTTTTTCGGTCTTCATCTGGTGGCGCCTGGTGCGTGACGATTACCGTCGGGACCTTGAGGACGACGAAGACGACGAAGACCACGAGTACTCCGACGAGTTTCCAGACGAACCCCACGCCGTCCCGGCGGCAACCGAACCTGCAAGTCAAGACCCAGAACCTAAGGTGCAGCAATGATTGAGCCCAAACCGGCCATCCAGCCTGAGCAGTCAGGACCGAAGCCCAAGAAGCGGCGTTTCGGAGGGACGGAAGCCCAAATCCGTTCGGCCCTGAAGTTTTACAAGGTCATGGCGTACCTCACCGGCGCCATGCTGCTTCTTCTGTGTGCCGAACTGATCGCACGCTACGGTTTCGGCGTTTCACTCTTCGCTGGCGGTACCAACGCGGTCACTGGCCAGCCGTTTGGGTTCGGTTTCGCCGAATCCGAGCCCAAGGGTGTCATTGGCGGTTTCAACATTTCCACCACTGTGCTGATCGTGCACGGCTGGATGTATGTTGTTTACCTCGTTTCCAACTTCCGCCTGTGGTCCCTGATGCGGTGGCCGTTTTCCAAGATGGTTCTGCTGGCGCTGGGCGGTGTTGTTCCCCTCTTGTCCTTCATCGTGGAGAAGAAGTTCCACGCTGAGGTGGAGGCGGAACTGGCCGCCAACCCACAAGCGTCCAAGCGCTATTAGGAGCCTGCGGGCATCCTGGATGTGAGATGCCTAACGGGAGGGCCTGTTTTGCTCGCTGACCGCCCTTGTCAACGTGCGCGGGGGCGGTCCGGCAAAGTAGTCTTGACTGGTGACTACTCCCACCGCACCCCAGACTTCACAGAAGCCGGTGCTGGTTGTTGACTACGGTGCCCAGTACGCGCAGCTGATTGCCCGCCGCGTCCGTGAAGCAAATGTGTATTCGGAAATCGTTCCGCACACCTTCACCACCGAGCAGCTTCTGGCCAAAGACCCGGCAGCCATCATCCTCTCCGGCGGACCCTCCAGCGTTTACGCCGAAGGTGCCCCGTTCGTGGAGGCCGACCTCTTCGAAGCCGGCGTGCCCGTGTTCGGTATCTGCTACGGATTCCAGGCCATGGCCAACGCCCTGGGCGGCAAGGTGGCCCAGACGGGCCTGCGGGAGTACGGCGCGACCGAAGCACTGCTCGTCGGGGACGCACGTTCCATCCTCGACGGCGTCCCGGCCTCCCAAAACACCTGGATGAGCCACGGCGACTCCGTCCATGAGGCACCTGAAGGCTTTGAGGTGCTGGCGACGACGGCCGGAGCGCCGGTCGCTGCCTTCGCCAACGACGAGAAGCGCCTTTACGGTGTGCAGTGGCACCCGGAAGTGAAGCACTCCGTCCTTGGACAGCATGTCCTGGAAAACTTCCTGTTCAAGGGCGCCGGACTGAGCCCGAACTGGACCACCGGCAACATCCTCGAAGAGCAGGTGGAGCGCATCCGCGAGCAAATCGGGGACTCCAAGGTCATCTGTGGCCTTTCCGGTGGCGTGGACTCGGCTGTTGCGGCTGCCCTTGTCCAGCGTGCTGTCGGCGACCAGCTCACCTGCGTTTTCGTTGATCACGGCCTGCTTCGCGAAGGCGAGGCCGAACAGGTCGAACGCGACTTCGTGGCCGCTACGGGTGTCAACCTGTATGTCGCCAATGAGCAGGAACGCTTCCTGTCTGCCCTTGCCGGTGTCAGTGATCCCGAAACCAAGCGCAAGATCATTGGCCGCGAATTCATCCGCGCCTTCGAAGAAGCCGAGCGGGCCATCATCGCCCAGGCGGCCGCTGAGGGCGAAAAGATCAAGTTCCTGGTCCAGGGCACGCTCTACCCGGACGTCGTCGAGTCCGGTGGCGGCGAGGGTGCTGCGAACATCAAGAGCCACCACAACGTTGGCGGTCTTCCGGAGGACCTGCAATTTGAGCTCGTTGAGCCGCTGCGCGCCCTCTTCAAGGACGAAGTCCGCGCCGTTGGCGCCCAGCTCGGCCTGCCCCAGGAAATCGTAGGCCGCCAGCCGTTCCCCGGCCCCGGTCTTGGTATCCGCATCGTCGGTGAAGTGACCAAGGAGCGTCTTGACCTGCTCCGTAAGGCCGACGCCATTGCCCGCGCCGAACTGACGGCCGCAGGCCTGGATAACGACGTCTGGCAGATGCCGGTGGTCCTCCTTGCTGACGTCCGCAGCGTCGGCGTCCAGGGTGACGGACGTACCTACGGGCACCCCATCGTCCTGCGCCCGGTATCTTCGGAAGATGCCATGACGGCGGACTGGTCGCGTTTGCCGTATGACCTTCTGGCCCGCATTTCCAACCGCATTACCAACGAGGTGGACGGCGTGAACCGCGTGGTGCTGGATGTCACCAGCAAGCCACCGGGAACCATCGAGTGGGAATAGCATTCTGAGTGGCCGGCTTCCTTCGGGAGGCCGGCCACTTTGTATTTGGCGCAGTTCCCCCGTGGTATGAGAAAAGGCAGCAAGCTGTGAAAACCGGTGAATTTCGCGTCGGAACAGCGTTGCGGAGCGGGCTGGCCGTGGATTCCCGCTACCCTCGAAAGTATGCCGGTATGGTCCAAGGCGTCTAAAGCTAGTACAGAAAAGAAGGCAGAAGTTGTGTCAGTAGGTCAAGGCCAGGAAGAGGGCTCTGAAGAGCTCCGTAAATGGCTGTCTGGTCTCAAACCCGTCACTGGGGCAGACACTATGCTGCGTTTCGTCAAGACGCCCGAAGGCGCCATTGATCTCAGCAACGCACACCCTTCAGGGCTGGCGCAGTTGTTGGCAGGCCGCAGGACACGCCTGTCCACCCTGATCAGGGACCGCCAGCAATATCTCGTGGCGGCTCGGGCAGCCCGCAACATCAGGTCGAAGATTTTCGAGCTCAGCAACGACCGCGGCATCGAAGCCGGGTACTTGTCCGCCGGTACCGTGGTGTGGACATCAGCCGTCGGTGGCAAACCGCAGCGTGTCTCCGCGCCTGTCATGCTCACCTCCATCGTTCTCACGGTCCGGCCGGGGGAGGACGATTTCGAACTTCAGCTCACCGAGCAAGCGCGCATGAACCCCGCCTTGGTGCGCCACCTGAAGACCGTCCATGGAATCGTCTTTGACGTCAACGCCGTGGCCCGCATGGCATACAACACCGCGCGATTGGATCCGCAACCTGTCCTGGACCGGTTGTCCACGCTGGTTCAGCCCATCCATGGCGCCGAGGTGGAATTCAACCTCCTGGTGACAACCCTTGCCGACCTGTCGGGCAACCTGGACGATCCGTGGATCAACCTGAACAATCCCACGGTGGCCGCACTGGCCACGGCAGCCAACGGCGGCGACATCGAGCCGGAACCCATCAAGGCAGGCAGGTTCCCCAGCCTGGACGTCCGCGATCCGGCCGATGAACTCCTTTTGCTTGATGCCGACACGGACCAGCAATACGTGGTTGACGCCGTCCGCGCCGGAGACTCCCTGGTGGTCAGTACGCCTCCGGGCAGTGGGCAAACCCAGACTGCCATCAACGCCATCGGTGCGCTGGTCTGCGAAGGAAAGTCGGTCCTGGTGGTGGGGGACCGGCAGTCCAGCCTCGCCGGATTGTCAGCGCACTTGGAATCACTGGGACTTGATTCGCTGCTCTTCCGCCCCGGCAACGGAACAACGCCGCAGCAGCTAAAAGCCCAGCTGGTGCGGGCAATTATGCGCAACGAGAAGGCGCTCGAGCCACAGCTGGGCAATCTTCACCAGACGTTGACCGGACATCGTCACGCGCTCATGGACCACGTGGCATCCCTGCACAACGTCCGTGAACGCTGGGGTTGCTCGCCGTACCAGGCCATGCAGTCCCTTGCGGAACTGACATCCATCCACCCGGCTCCCTCCACGACGGTGCGTCTGAAGCGCAGCGTCCTGGACAACATCAAGGACCGCGAGGAACTTGCTGCCCGGCTCCGGCGTGCCGCAGAACTTGGCAGTTTCAGCCGGGCTTCGACCAGCAGCCCTTGGTACGGCGCCCGTTTGGTCACCCGCAAAGAAACCGAGGAAGCGCAGCAGCTTGCCCGCCTGGCCGCGGAGAAACTCCCCGTCCTGCGCGACCGCATGAAGCAGGTGTCCGATCACGCCGAGATCCGTCTTGGTGACACCTTCACCGAGTGGGGTGCCCAGCTCGAATTGCTTATCGCCGTGCGCGAGAGCCTGGACAAGTTCACGCCGGACATTTTTGACCGCCCGGTACACGACCTCATCTCGGCCACTGCCAGTTCAGCGTGGCGGCGTGAGCGGAACATCGAGATGCCATCCATGCAGCGCTCCAGGCTGCGGCGCGTGGCCAAGGAATATGTACGGCCCGGTGTTCACATTGCCGACCTCCACAGTTCGTTGGTTCTTGTCCAGGAGCAACGCGCTCTCTGGGCAGGGTACGCCACAACGCAACGTCACCCGGCAGTTCCCTCCGGACTGGCCGACCTCGGTACGCTCTACCGCGAGCTCGATACCGAACTTCGGAGGCTCGGAGACGCCCTCAAACACACCTCTGCTGGCGGCTCGCTGCACGGTACGCCCTACCCGGAGCTCATGGAGCGCCTTGAGAGGCTCGTGGCAGACACAGAAACCCTCGAGTCGTTGCCGGAGCGCACCCTCCTGATCGAGGAGATGCGCGAGCACGGCCTTGGAGAGCTGCTGGCGGATCTGGCGGAACGGGAAGTTCCCGCGTCCTCGGTGGCTGCCGAACTGGATCTGGCCTGGTGGCAGTCCGCCCTGGAAGCGATGATCAGCGGCGACGACTACCTCGCCATGTCTGACGGCGACTCCCTGCGCCGCCTTGAAGCTGAATTCCGGCTGGCCGACCAAGCCCACATAGCCAGCGGCGCTGCCCGGCTCCGGTGGCAGCTGGCGCAGAGATGGCGCCAAGGGCTGGTTGACCATCCCCGCCAGGCGGAGCTGTTGCGTGCCTTGCTGAAGGATGGCCGGGTAACTCTGCCTGCACTGAGCGCCCAAGCTCCGGACCTCGTGCCGATGCTGGTCCCGGTGTGGTCGGTCAGCCCGTATCTGCTCACGGGGGTCCTCCCCGCGGAGCAGAAGTTCGACGCCGTAGTGGTCATCGACGCTGAGTCGACGTCCCTGCAGGCGGTCCTTCCCGCGATCGCACGTGCACAGCAGGTGGTCGCATTCGGCGACGCAAAGATCGCCAACGCCCGGACCTTCAGCGTGGCTGTTGAACCGCCGGTGGCTGGCGTCGCCGGCCACGAAACAGTGGAGAGTGCCTTCAAGGCCCTGTCCCGGGTCCTGCCCTCGTGGCAACTGAACTGGGTTTACCGGGCAGTTGACGAGGATTTGATTCTGCAGTTGAGCAAGAACTACTACGACGGCGGCCTGAAGCGGCTGCCCGACGGCAACTCGGTCACAGGCTTGGACCGGTCGATCCTTGTCGAGTACATTCCCGACGGCACCGGACTCCCCGGAGTCGATCACGAGGGGGTGGAGTCGGTCACGGCCGAAGTGAACCGTGTGGTTGATCTTGTCTTCGAGCATGCCACATTGCGTCCACGTACCAGTTTGGCCGTGGTGACGGCAAGCCTGCGCCACGCTGCCAGGATCGGTGAGGCCATCAGGCTTCAACTGCCGAATCATCCCTTGCTGTCGTCCTTCTTCGCTGCCGGCCCTGAGTCGTTCCGTGTGGTGGATCTTGAACGCGCGCAAGGCCTGGTCCGGGACCACGTGATCTTCTCCCTCGGTTACGGGCGCACACCCCACGGCCGGGCACTTCACTCCTTTGGCCCCCTGTCGGCTGAAGGCGGCCGTAACCGCTTCGCCTTGGCCATGACCAGGGCTCGGCGCTCCATGCACGTGCTGAGCTGCTTCCGGCCTGAGGATCTTGACCTGGACCGTTTGTCGCACGGTGCCGTGGACTTCTATGAGTTGTTGGACCGGGAACTCTCCGGCAACAGCAATCTCGGAACCCCGGCATCCCGGGCAGTTGCCAGTGAGCAGGCCCTCGGCGAAGACCCGTTGGTTGCCGACCTCGGAGAACGCCTGCGTGCCAGGGGTGCCCGCGTGTGGCACCTCTACGACGGCGTCCTGGACATTGCCGCCGCTGCTGATCCGGTGCACACCATTGGCCGTGAGGGCGCTGAGATCCCAACGCCCGTGGCCATTGAATCCGATGGCACAGAACGGTACCGACGCATGAGTGTCCGTGAACGCAGCAGGTTGCGGCCGCAGCTTCTGGAGCGCATGGGCTGGCGGTATATGTCGCTGTGGACGATCGAGGTCTTCACCGACCCGTCCTCCTGCGCAGACCGGATCGGCTCCTACCTCGGCTTGGAGAATCACATCATGACCTCCACGGAATCTCCTCAGCATGGTTTCCTGGACATGGATGTTGAACAATTGAATCTGGACAAGGCAAAGCCGGCGTTCACCCGCTCTTCGGCCACCGCCCCGGGGATGCAGCCCGAGGAAGATGGCAGCGAGCGGGACCAGGCAGCGGACAGGAAAGCAGCAATGACGGAACAGGACAGCGGCACGACCAACGGCGGTGCCGAAGGCGACGCCAGCGGCGAAGAGGAGACCAGCGCTGAAAAAGCCACGGAACCGACGCCTGCCAAGCACAGCTCCGGCGGAATACTGCCGACAAAGGCCGCAGAGGACGACCCCCGCGCCTGGGGCGATGAGGCCGGCTACGACCATGAGCAGTGGTTGAAGGAGCAGAAGCCCCCGCACTGGGGATGATCGCTTGAAAAGCCTCAGGGGCTGACCAGAACAAAGAAGAGCTTGCCTTGCGTTGACGCGCCGGCAAGCTTTTCTGCTTGTTGGGGGTTGGCTGCAACCACCACCAGCCCGTCGGTGTCACTCGTCCCCAGCCACTCTCCCGCCTTACCACCCTGAGCCGAGGTCCAAAGTACGGGAACGGGTCCCGCAAGAACCTGGCTTTGGCGCGATTCATCGTGGGAGCCGGACGCGGTAAGGACCACCGTCACCAGCTGCCCTGGCGAAAGGAGCTGAATCGAGGATGGATCGGCCATGCGGAGTGGAACGGCAGCGGAACCTGCGGGAGTGCCGGTGAGCAGGCCAGGGCCCAGGAGAACTGAATCCGTTGGGATTTGCCCCTTGCCCAGCGGAGAAGCCAGTTGGCGCCCGACGAGCCTCTCGGGATTCGTAACTTGCGCGGGTACAGCGAGTTCGGGTGCGACGTCCACTGTGGTGAAGTCGGATTCCCTCAGACTGGAACCAGCCGGTAGATCCCGTGCTGCCACGAGGACAGTGATGTGCACCGCCGACGCCGGAGTCAGCTGCTGGACGGCCAATCCTGCGGCAAGGGATAGAAGCAGGGCAATACAGAGCCTGCGGTTACGCGAAATCCAGGCTCTGGGCGTGCGTCGTGGCCGTTGACGTGGGGTTGGAGGCCCATCGCGTCTGAATGTTGGGCGGGCGCCACGACGGGAGGGCGGTCGGTATTGCACTCGCGGCCGAAACGGTTCGTTGTCAGCTGTTCCTGCTGAACGCTCGGCATGGGCAAGTAGGGCGCTTCGGGAAGTTGGTGGCATGCCGCCACGCTAACGGGCTTGGCCGGCACCCTTACAGGGGCCGGCTTCCCTATGTGGAAAAGACGGGGACCTAGTTTGCTGCGGCCGCTGCTGCGGGAGCCGGCGTCGCAGCCGCAGCCGGTGCGGCTGGAGCTGAGGGCGCCGCGGAAACGGTGCTGCTGCCTTTGGCGTCACGAGAGTCGGTGCGGTAGAAACCGGAGCCCTTGAAGACGACGCCTACGCTGTTGAACTTCTTGCGCAGCGTGCCATTGCATTCCGGGCACTCTGTCAGGGAGCTGTCTGAGAAGGACTGGACGATGTCGAAGGCATGGTCACAGTCTTTGCAGGCGTATGCGTATGTGGGCACTGAGTTCCTCCTTTAGGACAAAGTTCAGGTCCTGTGGCGCCGTAGCGAAGAGTTTCCGCATTAGCAGTCCCAGGGCCTGAGTGCCAATTCTATCATCCGCCCCCGGCACGTGTGCCAGCACCTGTGCCGGAACTCACCACGCTTCACGCGTCTTCGCCGGCATCATCCAGCGCAACGACGCCGGAAGGCGTCAGTACTTCCCGCACGGGGCGATCAAAAGCCTCGGCGGGTATGGAGCCGGAAGGCAACAAATCGTCGTCGTACACCACCGCGATGGTGGGCGACCGCTGACCGGAGGCATCGAGGCCCTGCAGCAGCCGGTCGTAGTATCCGCCGCCTTGGCCGATCCTGTTTCCATCACGATCCACGGCGGTTGCCGGCATGAAGATCCCAGCGGCCGTGGCAACTATTGAACTATCCAGTCGCTCGCCCAGGGGTTCGTCAATAGGGGCGTAGGTAGACCGCTCGAAGACCGTAGACGGTGTCCAGTACACCCAGCTCAACTGGCGCTCCGGTTCGCAAACAGGAAGCAGGACCTCGTGGCCGGCGTCATGAAGGGCCTCGAGGAGCGGCATGGTGGGCGGTTCGAACGCGACCCCTACATACACGGCGAACCTTGCCGGTTCGCCTGATGTGATGGTCTTGGCCCAGGCCGTTCCATGCTGGGCCAGGGCTTCGCCTGCCGCCGCGATCTGCTCCGGGGACAGGGCCCTTCTGTAGAGTCGCCGGCTGCGGCGGATGTCTTCCTTTGTTGCCATCTCTGTCCAATCCTCGGGTATGTCAGGTGCGATTGAATTGTTGCGCGGTGTTGAGCAGCCAGGAAAATGTGCACCCCGCTCGGCGGGGGGTTTAGCCGATGATCTGTTCCTTCCGTTACATTAGTCCGGTGACTCTCGATAACAACGCTGTCCGTAAGGCTGTCATCCCCGCAGCGGGTCTTGGTACCCGGTTCCTTCCCGCCACCAAGGCGATGCCGAAGGAAATGCTGCCTGTGGTCGACAAGCCCGCCATCCAGTACGTCGTCGAAGAAGCGGTCAAGGTGGGCCTGCACGACGTCCTCATGATTACAGGACGCAGCAAGCGCGCCCTGGAAGACCACTTTGACCGGGTACCGGCCCTTGAAGCGACGTTGGCTGAAAAGGGCGACACCGCCAAGCTCGAAGCCATCCAGTCCGCCACCAACCTCGGCGACATCCACTACGTCCGTCAGGGCGATCCCAACGGCCTGGGCCACGCTGTCCTTCGTGCAAAGCAGCACGTCGGTTACGAGCCTTTCGCCGTCCTGCTCGGTGACGACCTGATTGACGCCCGCGACGATCTCCTGAGCGAAATGATCGCTGTCCAGCAGAAGACCGGCGGTTCCGTCGTGGCCCTGATCGAAGTGGAGCCGTCCAAGATCAGCGCTTACGGCTGCGCCGACGTTGAGGACATCGACGAGGACGGTTACGTCCGCATCAAGCAACTGGTGGAAAAGCCGTCCCCCGAAGAGGCGCCTTCGAATCTGGCCGTGATTGGCCGCTATGTGCTGCACCCGGCTGTCTTCGAGGTCCTGGAGAAGACCGGCCCGGGCCGCGGCGGAGAAATCCAGCTGACCGATGCCCTTGAGGTGCTGGCTGCCGGCGAAGGAGAGGGCTACGGCGTGTACGGCGTGGTCTTCCGTGGCCGACGCTACGACACCGGCGACAAGCTCAGCTACCTCAAAGCCTGCATCGAGCTGGCAGCCGAGCGTGAGGACCTCGGTCCGGAGCTGCGCGAGTGGCTGCCGAACTTCACGGCCACACTTCCCCAGTAACCAGGATGTACGGTTCTGCGATCTGGCCGGTGACGCTGGAGTGCGGAGACCTGGCACTGCGGCCTATCCGGTACCGCGACAAGCGGGAATGGTCCGAGGTCCGTTCGCGGAACAGTGATTGGCTGGCGCCGTGGGAGGCGTCCAACCCGGCTCCGGGCGGCCGCCTCCCCAGCTATCGCCAAATGGTTGCGTCCTTGAACGAGCAAGCACGCCACTCAACGGCTTTGCCATTCGTCATCGTTGAACGCACAGCTGGTGTCCGCGAAGCCGCAATCGTTGGTCAGTTGACGGTTTCCTCCATTGTTTGGGGATCGGCCATGATGGCCACGCTCGGCTATTGGGTGGACAAGGACCGGGCCGGCCGTGGCATCGCCCCCACGGCGGTGGCGATGGCTACCGACCACTGCTTCACTGTGCTCGGGCTGCATCGGATGGAAATCAACATCCGGCCCGAAAACGGGCCCAGCCTGCGGGTAGTGGAGAAGCTTGGATTCCGCGATGAGGGGTATCGGGAAAGGTATCTGCACATCAATGGACAGTGGGCCGACCACCGCTCCTTCGCCTTGACGTCCGAGGAAGTTCCGGAAGGTCTCTTGCGCAGGTGGCTCAAAGGACAAACGGGCAGGTCATAGCCCGTTTCGGTCTTATCTCCAGTCATTTGCGGACTCGACCACGACACACCGGCCGCAATGCCGCCACCCCCGGTGATTTGCTTCTACGGTTTTGAATGTGGACTTCCCTCTCAGCAGCTCAGTGATACTCGTGGTCACTGTCGCGTTGTGGATGGTCTGGGTGGCGCCGTACGTTCTGCGGAACAGACGCCAGCAAGTCCAAGCGGCCGCTGTTCCAGCAGAGGCTTTCGACGACGAACCAGACGAACCGCAGGCAGGGGTGGTACTGACTTTGGCACCTCAGCAGGAGAAACCGATGGAGACCATGCACAGCAAAGCACAGGCGTCGCCCCAGGAATCCCGTGTGTCCGAGTCCTCGGCGAGCAAGCCGGCCCCCACTCCCTTTACCATCCGCTATGCGCGGCTCACTCTGGCCTTGTCAGGGCTTGTCCTGCTGCTGACGGCTATCGTTTCCGGCATTGTGCGCCTTTTCGGCACGGGCTCTGTGTGGCTGCCAGTGGTCTCCTTCATCGGTGCGGTGGTCGCCGTCGTCGTTTTGCGTAAGCTTGCCCTCCGCGACCTTCGCGAACGGCGCGCGCGCCGGGCTGCGCAGGCATCGACCATCCCGACTCCCGCACGCTACCTGCCGAAAGAACCGGCGGTTGAGGTTAAGGAAACTGCAGTTTTCGACGCCGAGGCCAAGAACCGCGAGAGCGCCCGTTTGTCGGCCGTGGAACTGCGCCAAGCGGCGTTGGCCGTTGCTGTCGCGGCTGGAGATGAGTCGGCGCAGGCCGCTGCAGACACGAAGGGTGCCAGCTGGCAGCCCGTCGAGGTTCCGAAGCCCACCTACGTTGACGCGGCGAAGGCCCAGCGCCCAGCGCCTGAACCGCTGGATCTGCCGGAAGCGCCGAAGCCCGTGGGCAAGCCGGTCCTGAAGCAGTCGGCTGGACAAGCTGAAGCAGCGGCAGTTTCCCCTAAGGGCCAAAGCGCCCTGAGCAACCTGGACGATGTCCTGCAGCGACGCCGCGCCTGAGACGGCATGAGTTCCATCTGCGTTGCCGGTGGTACTGGCCAGGTGGGCCGAGAGGTCGTCCGGCTTGCTGTGGATGCCGGGCACCAGGTTTCGGTTCTTAGCCGCCATGTCCCGGACGCCGGTTCTGCAGGCCGTCACGACGGCGTCACCTACTTCGCCGGCGATGTCACCACGGGCGTTGGCCTGGCGGCCGCGGTGGCAGGTGCCGACGTCGTTATTGACTGCCTTGAAGGCCAGTTCGGGAAGGCGCAAAAGCAATTCGCCGACGGCGGTGGGCGGCTTCTCGCTGCCGCCGTGGCGCAGGGTGTCCGGAGGGCCGTGCTGCTGTCCATCATCAACTGCGATCTGAGTACATTCCCGTATTACGTTTCCAAGGCTGCCAAGGAACGCAAGTATGCGGAGGCGGCCCTGGAGACGTCGGTGGTGCGTGCGACCCAGTTCTACGGCCTCGTCGCCGGGATCTTTGCCGCCGGGGCTCGGGTGGGATTGATCCCTGTGTTCAAGGGTGTTGCGTTCCAGTCGATCTCGCCGGCCGACGTCGCAGGGGAGTTGCTGGCGGTGGCGTTGGCGGATTCGCCTGCGACTGGGGATCGGGTGCGGACGGTGGGTGGGCCTGACGTGCTGCCAATGCGTTCAATGGCCGAGCAGTGGAAGGCCACTACTGGGACGCGGGGAAGGATTATCAGCGTACCTTTGCCGGGTTCCATGGGTGCTTTTCTTCGCGCCGGCCACAATCTCGTTCCGGAGCATGCGGTTGGCACGGAGACGTTCGTGTCGTGGTTGGAAAAGCGCCGGGAAAGTTTGTAGCCTAGGGACACTGGTCGGGCGGAGATGCCTGGTCCGGGGGCTATAGCTCAGTTGGTAGAGCGCTTCGTTCGCATCGAAGAGGTCAGGAGTTCGAATCTCCTTAGCTCCACACTTTTGTTCAGTTGCCTCACCCTGGTGCCGCTGGTGTCGCCTATGGTGAGCTGTTGGCGCGGAACACGCCGATGCGTTGGGTGATTGCCGAGGACTCCCTCGGGCGGGAGTTGGCGCTTCATGCCCAGCAAAACAACACGCTGGTCTACCCCCTGAAGGCCGTGCAAAAGCGTTGGGTGCGGGGCGAGGACGGCGATTTCATTCCTGTAATGGCCTCCGCGGTGTACAAGCAGTTGGGCCGGCTCAGCTGAACCCCGCGGACTAACGGGGCTTGGATCCCAAGGGGCGGTCCGCCTCAAGATTGGCGACTGGCTGTGCGGATGCCAGCAGTTGAAGCGCCTCAGCTGCGGGTGATCCCGGATCGGCTGAGTACATAAGAATCCGGTGACCTGATTCGTCCGGCGGGCCGAGGACTTCGAAATGGAGCTCGAGGTCGCCAACCTCGGGGTGATGCATGTGCTTCAGTCCCGACATGCAGTTTTCGACCGGATGCCGGGCCCACAGTTTCGCAAACTCTTCACTGTTCATGGTCAGCTCACCAACAAGGGAGGCCAGTTCAGGGTCTTCGGTTGAGCGCCCGGCGAGCAAGCGCAGTGACGATACAGCCCGGGCGGCTTCCTCACGCCACCGGGTATACAACTCACGGGTGTGGGGGTCCAGAAACAGCATTCGCGTCATGTTCGGCCTCGTCGCGGGCCGGGAGGGTGCTTCGAGATCCAGATGCCCGGCAACCAAGCGGTGACCGAGCCGGTTCCAGGCCAGCACTTCACTGCGACGGCCCATGACGACAGCCGGAGTGTTGGGCATGGACTGGATGAGTCGCAACGTGCCGGACCTGGCTTTGTCCGGCCGGGCCGATGGACGCCGCTTGATCGCTGACGGCCGGGCCAGGTTGAACAGATGCGCACGCTCGTCGCTGTTCAGATTGAGTGCTCTGGCGATGGCGTCAATAACGGCCTCGGAAGCGTTGGTGCTCTGGCCCTGTTCCAAGCGCGTGTAGTAGGTATTGCTCACCCCGGCAAGCATCGCCAGTTCTTCCCGGCGGAGCCCGGGAACGCGGCGGATTCCGTAGTTGATGAGGCCGACATCCTCCGGCTGCAAAGCAGCCCTTCGGACGCGAAGGAACTCCCCAAGTTCGCTGTAGTTGCTCATGAACCCCATTCTGCCGGTCTTCCTGGGTGCTGTCCTGTCCCTGTCAGGGGTAGGCACGAGGGGGTGTGGTTGAGTCACCGGGGTTCAGTGACAGTGGAGTTTCCAGGTGCTGCCAGATTGCAGCCCACCTACCGGAAGGACTCCTATGACCTCGCACGTTGCGGCAGAAGCCGAAGATCGACCCTCAAGTGCAGCCGCTCCGCCTGGGCGGATGACGGGCCGGCAAAGGCTTGCGCTCGTCGTCTTGCTTGCGGCCAGTTTCACCCTGGCCGTTGACTTCTCCATCCTCAACGTCGCACTCCCGGTCATAGGTGCCGACGTCGGCTTCGGCTTGGAGAACCTCCAATGGATCGCGACGGCGTTCGCCTTATGCGCCGCCGGTCTGACTCTGCTGTTCGGGCGTGCCGCCGATATAGCAGGCCGCCGCCGTATGTTCCTCCTCGGCATGGCCCTGCTTGGCGTGGCCTCACTGGCCGGTGGCTTGGCCACGGTCCCGGCGGTGCTGCTCATCGCCCGTGTGGGCCAGGGCATCGCCACTGCCATGGTGGTCCCTGCAGCCCTGGCACTCCTCCTTGCCTCGTTCCCGGAAGGTTCGTTGAGGGATAAGGCGCTGGGCCTTAACGGTTCCCTCATGGCTGCTGGATTCACTACGGGTGCCATTCTTGGCGGGCTGCTGACCGATCTGCTCAGTTGGCGCTGGGCATTCCTCATCAACATCCCCGTAGCCCTCGCGGTGCTGATTATTGGCCCTATGGTCCTGTCCGAAAGCAAGCCGGCTACCAGGCTGCGCTTGGATGTGCCGGGCGCCATCACGGTCACGCTGGGTCTCCTCGCGTTGGTCTTCGGCCTCACGAACGCGGCCGAGCACTCATGGAGCGATCCGCTGACGCTGGGTTCCCTTGGGGCCGCCGTCGTGCTTTTTATCGCTTTCGTCGCCGTCGAGCGTCGGGCCGCATCGCCGCTGGTACCGTTGGACATCCTGAAGCGGTCCACTGTGGCGTGGGGGAACACGGCGGGCATCCTGGCCTTCGTCACCGAGACGTCCTTGGTTTTCCTCCTGACCCTGTACTTGCAGCAGGTCCTCGGCTACACCCCGCTCGGCGCCGGTCTGGCCTTTGCTGTGCTGGGTCTTGGCACGGTCCTTGGCGGAGTCCTTGGCCCCAAGGTCATCGGCAGGCTCGGGAACAAGAAGGCGATCGTTTATGCTTTCATCGTTCAAGCCGTTGCCACCGGCGCGCTGGTGCTTCTGAGCTCCAACCCTGCCTCCATTTGGCTGCTGCTGGTGGCGACCTTCATCGGCGGAGTGGCGAACCTAGTGGTCATCGTGGGCTTTATGGTCACTGCGACGTCCGGGGTGACGGATACCGAGCAGGGGTTGGCCACTGGGCTGGCAACCATGAGCCAGCAAATCGGAATCACCCTGGGCATACCGGTGATGAGCGCCATTTTTACTGCGAGGATTGTGGCCATCGGCAACCATGCTGCCCCGGCCGTGCTCGGCGGGGTGACCACTGCCATCTGGGTCAACGCAGGCCTGTGCTTGGTAACGGCTCTGTTGGTTGCCGTGTTTCTGCGGAAACCGTCGTCCGTGCTACCGGCGTTCCGCTGACTTCCGGCGCCTGACACTCCGGAGAATTAGCCAACCCAGAAACACCGCCAGTGCTGCGTACACCGCGTAATTGAGGAATCGGGAGTACTGATCGATCAAGTGATACTGAGTGCCCAACAAGGAGCCCAGGCCGATCAGCAAGGCATTCCACAGGCCGGCACCGGCGATAGTGAAAATGGAGAACGTCAGGAGGTTCATCCGTTCGGCACCCGCGGGCAGGGAGATGAGACTTCTCACGCCAGGCAGGAGTCTGCCAAAGAAGATGGCGGATTTGCCGTGGCGTTCAAACCACGCGGACGCTTTTTCGAAGTCCTCCCTGTCCACCAGGGGCAGTTTCGAGAGCAAAGTAATCGCCCGTTCCAAGCCGACCTTGTAGCCCAGCCAGTACAGGAACAATGCCCCCGCGTAAGCGCCAAGTGTGCTGGTGACGAAGACCAAAATGATGCTCATGCTGCCCTGCTGGGCCAGGAAGCCTGCGAGGGGGAGTATCACCTCGCTGGGGATCGGCGGAAAGACCGTCTCAAGGAACGTCATCAGGCCGACGCCCCACTCACCCAAGGCGTCAATCACTTGAGCTGAGACGCCCACTATTCCGGTCAAGTTTTCGATCGAACCTGGGGCTCGCAGTACGCTGATCAACCCGTCGCCCTTTCATCGTCTCCGCCATGGTCAACGCTATTGCCATGTGTCCCATCGGGCAAAGCGGCCCCTTCCAATCGGGTGGAGTAACCACCGTTCGTACGATCCAGCGAGCTGGTTTCCATTGTTTTGGTGTGCCCCCGGAGTATATCGTTAGCTATATCGTTCAGTATCGTTCGCGATGTCATGAGGTGGGCTCAATGCACAATTCAAGCGGCTTTATGGGAAACAACTTCGACGGAATGTGGCAGGCCGTGGAGGAGTTCCGGTCGAGATTCGAGAAGCGCTCCGGAGGGCGGGCCGGCCGGGGTGAGCTAAGGACGGCAATTCTGGCCCTGCTGGCCGAACGGCCGATGCATGGTTATCAGATCATCCGGGAAATCGAAGAGCGCAGCGGTGGCAACTGGAAACCAAGTGCAGGTTCGGTCTACCCCACCCTTCAGCTCCTCTCGGACGAGGGTTTTGTCACTTCGGAGGAATCCAGCGGACGCAAGATCTATTCCTTGACTGAAGCAGGCCGGGAGGACGTTGCCGGTTCGGGGACGTCCGCCCCCTGGAGCTCAGAGGGTGCCTCCTCGGGCCCGGGTTTTGCCGCACTGCCCAAAGCCGGGATGGAACTTGCCCAGGCTGCAGCACAAGTGGGCCGGACAGGCACACCGCAACAGGTTCGGGAAGCGGTGACGGTGCTTGAAGAAGCACGCCGCCGGCTGTACTCGATCCTCGCGCAGGACTGAGGGGTGGGGTCAGGTCGACGTGATCAGGCAGGAGATGTGGCGGGCGGAGTGAGTGCAAGTGCCCGCTACCGTCGCATCCTCCGCTTCGCCGCCTGGCATCTTGCGGTGACATGGTGGTTCGAGCTTTTCCTGCCTCGGTTGGGCCTGCGCCGGCTGACTGAACGCAATCGTGCCCGGAGAATGACGCGCTTCGCCCAACGCTTCCATCAACTTGCGGTGGAACTTGGCGGCCTCATGATCAAGGTAGGCCAGTTCATGTCGTCGCGTCTGGATGTCCTGCCTCCGGAGATCACCGCCGAACTGGAGGGGCTCCAGGACGAGGTGCCACCGGTGCCGTTCCCGGCCATTCGCCAACTTGCCGAGGCTGAACTGGGGGCACCTCTGGAATCGGTGTTCGCCTCGATTGAGCAGACGCCCATCGCGGCCGCTTCCCTCGGGCAAGCGCACAGGGCCAAGCTCCTCCCCGGCAACGCCGAGGACACAGGGCTGAGCAGTGTGGTCTTCAAGGTCCAGCGGCCCGGTATCCACACCATCGTCGATATCGACCTGGCGGCGCTGCGAAAAGTGGGTGGATGGCTTAGTCGGATCCGCATCATATCCGACCGCGCCGACGTCCCGGCGCTCATCAAGGAGTTTGCCCAAACCAGCCTGGAGGAGATCGACTACCTGAATGAGGCGGCCAACTCAGAACGCTTTGCCGCGGACTTCGCCCATGATGCCAGGGTGACTGTGCCCGCAGTGGTGTGGGAGAGAACGACGCGTCGGGTACTCACCCTCGAGGACGTGACAGCCATCAAGATCACCGACGCCGGGGCTCTGCGGTTTGCCGGCATTGACCCCTCAGCCGTCGCACCCGTCTTCGCGTCCGTGATGTTTGATCAGCTCTTCACCAATGGCTTCTTCCACGCCGATCCCCATCCGGGCAACATATTCGTGACCCCCAACGGAGGCAACGCAGAGCATCCCTGGAAGCTGACCTTTATTGATTTCGGCATGATGGGCGAGGTTCCTGCGAAGACGCGTGCCGGGCTTCGCAAGCTTCTGATCGCTGCCGCTTCCCGCGACGGCAAGGGGTTGGTGGCTGCGATCAGTTATGTCGGAGTGCTGATGCCCTCGGCTGACACCAGGGAGCTCGAACGCGCCATGACGCAGTTGTTCGCCCGCTTTGGCGGTATGGGCTTCGCGGAACTTCGTGATGTGGACCCACGGGAGTTTCGCGATTTCGGGACCGAATTCGGAAGCGTCATCCGCTCACTCCCTTTCCAACTGCCGGAGAACTTCCTGCTGATCATCCGCGCGATGTCCCTGACGTCGGGTGTTTGCAGTTCCTTGGACTCACGCTTCAACCTGTGGGATTCGGTGGAGCCCTATGCGGCCCAACTGTTGCGCGATGAACGCGGCAACCTGGTCAATGACATCGCCTCCCAGGCTGTCGACGCCGCTACGCTGGCCTTCCGTCTGCCCAAACGGCTGGACGGACTGATCACCCGCGTTGAAGACGGCTCCCTGCAGGTGTCCAACCGCCGGTTGGAGCGCCAGGTGGCGCGGCTGATCCGGTTGGCACGCGCAGGTGTCGCTGCCCTGATGTTCGGTGGGTTGTTGATTGCCGGATCAGTGGTCCGGGGAGGGGACGTGGTGCTGGGTAATGTGCTGATGGTGTCCTCGGTGGTCCCCTTGCTTATCGCCGCTGTGACGGGGCGCCGACACAACCGCTGACGAAACAACAGCTGACCTGCCGCGCCGTAGACTTGCCCTGTGACTGAGACTCCTGCCCGCCGTCGTGAGTTGTCCGCTGGTATGGACGGACCTGTCCTGGTGGGCGTCATGCCTGGACAGCATCCGGTGGTGGTGGAGCAGGCGGCCCGCGTAGCCGTCAGCGCGAACCTTCCCCTGGTGTTCGGCTACGTCGATGTCACCGTGTATCCGGTGGACGGTACCACCGGCGGTCCTGCGGCTCCGATTGATCCCGACGGTCTGGAAGGCGATGCTCCCGACGCCGTTGACGCGTTGAAGAAGACCATCGCCGGACAACTCTCTGGGACAGAAATCCAGTGGTCAATCATTCCACTGGCAGGAGAACCGGCGAAGGCCCTCGCCCGAGAGGCGGAGGACCTCGGGGCGTCCATGATCGTGGTGGGCACGCGCGAGCACAGCCTGACGGCGACTCTCAAGGACTTGACAGCCGGTTCCGTCGCCCGCCATTTGTTGCACCGACAGGCCCGCCCCGTGCTGGTGATACCCGTGAACCCGCGGGTTCCGGAGGACCATGACGACGACTAAGTCCAAACGTCCCGTCCACCTGCACTGGGGATTCATGGGCATCGTTGCCGGCGGAGGGGTGTTGGGGGCGCTCGCACGCTATGGCCTGGGACTGGTGATCCCTGCGCCCGGATCCTGGCCCCTGCCCACTTTGATCATCAACTTGTCAGGGGCTTTGGCGCTTGGCGCCCTTCTTGAGGGACTCGCCCGCAGAGGGCCCGACGTCGGACGTCGCCGGGTCGTTCGGCTCGCCTTGGGTACGGGGTTCCTGGGCGCCTACACCACCTACAGCACCCTTGCGGTGGATGCGGTCCACTTGCTGGGCGCCGGCGCCGTCCCTGCCGCTGCTGGTTACTTGGCCGCCAGTCTCCTGGGTGGGGCCGCAGCCACGACCACCGGAATCTGGCTCGGCGCCTGGCATCATCGGCTGAGAACAGGAGCCGGAGCGTGACGGTCCTGCTTCTTGGCTTGGCCGGGGGAGTGGGTGCCGCTGCCAGGTTCCTGGTGGACGGCCTCATCCGCGCAAAGGTGAAGACCGCCCTGCCATGGGCCACCATCGTTATCAACGTTTCGGGCTCACTGGTACTCGGATTCCTCGCAGGGCTGATGATGCGCGGTGAAACACCCGAGTCCTTGTACTTGGTCCTGGGCACCGGCTTCCTGGGCGGCTACACCACCTTCAGCACGGCCAGCCTGGAAACGATCCGCCTCGTTCAAAGTGGCAGGACCGGACTTGCCCTCCTCAACGGTTTAGGGTCAATGGTCGCCAGTGTCGTGGCCGCGGCGGCAGGTGTGGGCGGCAGTTTCCTCTTGCCGTAAACCGGGCAGAATTTCACCCAGCGGGGCGAAGTTGCGCGGTTGTAGGATCGAGCCATGGCTAACAAGACCTTCAATGAACTGTTGTCCGCCCAGGTTGCCAACGAGTTTGCAGCCTCCCAGCAGTACATCGCCGTGGCGGTGTACTTTGACGGTGAAGACTTGCCGCAGCTTGCCCGGCACTTCTACCGCCAATCCCTGGAGGAACGCAACCACGCCATGATGATGGTCCAGTACATGCTGGACCGTAATGTCCACGTGGAAATTCCGGGCATTGCCCCTGTGCGCAACAACTTCAGCAACGCCAAGGAACCCATCGCTTTGGCCTTGGAGCAGGAAAAGGAAGTTACCCGGAACATCGAGGAGATGTTCCGCGCTGCCCGTGCCGAAGGCGATGCCCTGGGCGAGCAGTTCATGCTGTGGTTCCTGAAGGAGCAGGTCGAAGAAGTGGCATCGATGACCACGTTGCTCAACATCACCGAGCGTGCCGAGAACCTCTTCGACATTGAAAACTACGTGGCCCGCGAAGCCGTGGGCGATGGCGGCCACGACGCCGGTGCGCCCTCTGCTGCCGGGGGAGCCTTGTAAAGGAACCAAAGCACAACACGCAGTCTTGAGGCCGCCGGAGGCTCAGCTTCCGGCGGCCTCTTCACGTGCCCCGTCATCCTCGGGGTGGGAACGGCCGAGCAAGGACAAGCGGCTTGCGATGCGGGCGAGGTCCACGGGCAGGCCGTTGCCCTCGGCCTTGATGTCCCAGTCCAGGGGCCCGCGGCCTATGAGGAACAGCGTGATGTCCAGATCGTGCAACACATCCACCACGTTGCTGAAGCGCTGCCAGGCCGGGGCTGATGCTGCGTCCGCCTCCGCCGGCGAAGGGACGTCGTCGATCACCCAGGTGGTGAATGTTTCCGCCAGGACCAGATAATCGGACGTGGAGGTCAGCCCGCCACACAATTCCTCGAATCCCACCCAAAGAACATCAGGATCGGAGTTCTTGAGGACGATCGGTTGGGTGGTGGGCGTGAGCACCCGGCTTTGCGACGCGGATGGGGTGAACAGGCCGAGCCTTCCCAGTTGGCGGGGCGTCCCAGGTGTGATGATCTGCCCCGCCCGGAAGGATTCGAAGCCAAGGGGACCGTTTGACCCGGTTGCGGGGAAGCGCCGGAAGTCCGAGGAACCATCAATCTTCACAACGTCCATCATTTCCTTAATGGCGGCAATGGTGGGCAGGAAATGGTCGTGCCAGAGCGGATTCGGCAGGAGATCATCCGGTGCGTAGTTCGAGGTGACCGCCAAAGGGATACGGCGCTCCGCCGCGGTGCGGAGGAGACGGGCAATGAACATGCCGTCACCAACATCATGGACGTGGAACTCGTCAAAGCAGAGCAGATCGATGCCATCAAGGAGGGCGTCCACCGAGTGCTGAATGGCCGTTGAGCTGCCAGCACTGGATTCATGGGTTCCAGCATGGAGCTTGCGGAAGAAGTCGTGGAAGTGGACCCGCCGTTTTCGCGCGTTCAAGTGGTCAAAGAAGCTGTCCATCAACCACGTCTTGCCGCGTCCCACCGGGCCGTGGAGGTAGAGGCTTCGTGGCGCTTTCCGGGAAAGAGTACGACGCCGGACCGTCACCTCCGCGCCCAAAGCCGCCAGCCGCCCGGCTGCTTGCCGCTGGCTTTCTTCAAGCGCAAAGCCCGAGCGTCCGGCGTCGAGGGCTATCTCCTCCAGCAGCCTCTTGGCGGTGTCCCGCGCAGCGCGCGGAGCCGGCCTCACAAGGGGCGTCACAGCCACCCTTTGCGTTTGAAGATGAGGTACATGAGCATTGCCGCGCCCACCATGAGGCCAATGGCCATAGGGTAGCCGAAGGTCCAGTGGAGCTCGGGCATGTAGTCGAAGTTCATCCCGTAGACGCCGGCCACGAACGATGGCGCGAAGAGGATGGCCGCCCAGGAGGAGATCTTCTTGACCTGCTCGTTTTGGGCGGCGCTGGCCTCGTTTTGCCGGTTGGCCGTCAGTGTGCCATCCAGGGTCAGGGCGTTCTGGAGCAGGTCCCGGAAGGAGTTCACCCGCGAAATGACCCGCTGCACGTGATCTTCGACGTCGCGGAGGGAGCGCTGCAGTTCAATGTCCACGCCATACTTCTCAAAGCCTTTCTCCAGCAAGGACATGATGTCCGGCAGCGGCTGGATGGCGCGCTGGAACTGGATGACTTCGCGGGCGAGTTCGTAGATCCTCCGGGACACGGCGCTGTCGCCGCTGAAGAGCTGGTCTTCGATCTCGTCGATGTCGTTTTCCAGGCCCGCAACCACCGGTGCGTAGTCATCCACTACCTGGTCCAGGAGAGCGTACAGGACCGCTTCGGGGCCGTGGCACAACAGGTCCGGCCTGGCTTCCAACCTGTGGCGGACACGGGCGACGCCGCCGGTTTCAGCATGGCGGATGGTCACCACGAAGTTGGAGCCGGTGAAGATGTGCAGCTCGCCGAACTCCACGGATTCCGTGTCGTCCAGGTACCTCGCCGGCCGCAGGACCGTGAACAAGCTGCTGTCATAGCGTTCAATCTTGGGCCGCTGATGAGCAGAGACGGCATCCTCTACAGCAAGCCTGTGCAGGCCGAACTCCCGGGCTACCGCAGCCATCTCTTCCTGGGTGGGGCGATAGAGGCCGATCCAGGCCATGCCACCGTGTTGGGCCAGGGTCTCGAAGGTTTGCTCGAGGCTGCGCGGGGTGGCTGTGCGGACGCCGTCCACGTAAACGGCGTTGTCGATAATGGTCACAAGGTGAACGCTACTGCATGGCTCCGATGATGACGCCCGCAACAGTCATTGCCGCGATGTCGTGGCCCGAATCGATCACTGTCACGGACGACGGGCGGCCAGCAAAGCCGTTGTGGATCACGTGGCCCCCGGCGCGGAAGACCACCGCAACAATGAGGGCAAACAAGCCACCCGCCCAGAAGGTGTTCAGGTCCAGTGCGCTGATGAGGATGGCAAGGAGGATGCTGGTCACTGCGGCTGCGAGCATCATGGGCACCCAGATTCCTGCCCCGCCTTCAATGTTCTTGAGATCGTCCTCGGTTTTGCCGATCGCCTCCATCCACCGGCGTCCAAGAACGGCCGGCATGTACCAGACGAAGCCGATCACCATGCTTGAAACGAAGGCCAGGAGAACGGCGAGCCAGTTGATCTGGGAAATGTGTGAAAGCCAATCCATGCCTACGATCCTAGTTTCCTCAGGCCTCTGCCCCCGGGCTCTGCTCGTTTCTGCTGCGTGTTGTGGCTGCGGCCATCCGTCCTATGAGCGGTTCCGTGCGGTACGGGATATGCGTGTGAAGGGCCAGCACTGTTTCGGTCCGGATCACCCCTTTGGTGCGCAGGACCGAGCGTAGTGCGGACTGCAGGTTGTGGGTGTCGGTGGCCACCACACGGCACCACAGATCTCCGCGGCCGGAAATCTCGTGCACTTCGAGGACCTGGGGGATGAGGCGCAAGGCGCCAATGACGCCGTCGAGTTCGCGGTGGGTGACCTCGATCGTTACGAAAGCGACGACGTCGTACCCCACCTTTTCGAGGTCCACCTCACGTCCGGCGGCCTGCAGGACGCCGGTGCGGAGCAGGCGCTTCAGGCGGCTTTGGGCGGTATTGCGGGCAATGCCGAGTCCTTCACTGAGTTCAGCTATCTGAATGCGGGGGTCCTTGATGAGTTCGAGGAGGATCTTCAGGTCCAGGGGGTCGAGGGTGTTCAAATGGTCACTCCGGATCACTCGGCGGTTGCCTCTTTGAGTATTTTGATCAATCTTTGCACCTTCCGACGCTTGGAAGGGTCAGCGCTCCTGCATTCTATTGCCATAAATACTTGGCCGGGCAGTAACTCCCACAAGGAATCCATTGCAGGCCACCGAGTCCGAGGGCATGGAAATGACTGTCTTGAGCGAACTCCGCATGCGCCCGGCTACCGCCGGACGCTGGGGATGGGATGCCTCCACCACCGCCAGGCTGGTCCTGGCAGGGGTTGTGATCTTTACATTGCTGGTTGGCGCAAACCTGGCCACACCGCTCTACCCATTGCTGCAAGCCAGGATCGGCTTGTCATCGCTTGATGTGACTGTGGCCTTTTCCAGCTACGTCCTGGCCTTGGTGGCGGTGCTCATGCTCGCGGGCCACTGGTCGGACCACATCGGGCGCCGGGCTGCATTGGTGCTCGCAGTCCTGGTGGGCCTGGTGGGTGGGGTGATCTTCGCCAATGCCGATTCGCTGTTGTCGTTGTCCGCAGGCAGGGCCCTTCAAGGGGTCGCGGTGGGACTCGCTACCGGAGCCAGTTCTGCAGCCCTTCGGGAGTTGCTGCCCCAACGCCCCGACTGGGCTTCCCGTTTCACCCTGCTGTCCTCTGCTGGCGGCGTGGCCGCAGGTCCTGCCATCGGAGGGATTTTGTCGCTCTTTCCGGAGCCCACACGTACGCCCTACTACCTACATTCGGCAGTGCTGTTGGCGGCACTTGTTCCGCTGTGGCTGCTCAAGGCCAGGCCCGCGATCGCTCCTGCGGACGGTCCCCGGGCCCACAGGGTCCTGGCTCCGCGGAAGCCGTCGATCTCCCGTAACGCCAGGGGCGCTTTCTGGATGGCGGCTGCCACCGGATTCCTGAGCTTCGCGGTCTTCGGGTTCTGTTTGTCACTGGCACCGGGCTACTTCGCCACGGTGGTCCACGCGGACTCCCGGCCGCTGATCGGTCTACTGGCCGGAGTCACCCTGGGCGCTTCAGCGCTCAGCCAATTGCTGGGCGTCCGTGGGCGTTTTACGGTGCCCGTGGCTCTGGCAGTGCTGGGCGTCTCCGTGGTCATGGTGGGAGCTGCAGCTGCGTGGTCGAGTCCTTGGCTGCTGGTCGCGGCGAGCATCACCGCCGGCATGGGCCAAGGCATCGCCTTCAGGCAGGTGTTCAATGAGGTCGCCGGAAAAGTGGAGGCTGCCCGTCATGCGCAGGTGATCAGCACGGTGTACGTCATCACGTACCTCGGCAGCGCCGTTCCGGTGATTGGGCTGGGAGTCGCTGTTACGGCGTGGGGCCTGCAGGCCGCCGTCGTGGGTTTCACCGTCCTCTGCGGTGCGGCGGCGCTGGCACTGGCCGCTGTGTCGCTGACGAATGCCCTGCGGGACTGACGGGCTCAGTCCGTCTGCAGGTCACTCGGGCAGGGGTCCCCGGTTGCCGGGAATGTGTTGGAACACCATGGTGGTTTCGGTGTGGCCGACCACAGGGTCGGTGGCGAGGTTGTCCAGGAGCCAGTTGCGGAGGTCGTCCGTATTGGCGACGGCGATGTGCAGCAGGTAGTCGACGGAGCCAGTGGTGTGGAACGTTGAAATGACGGCCGGAAGCTTGGGCACGCGGGCGGTGAAGCGATCGATCTGGTCGCGGTCGTGGGCCCGGAGGCGGACGGCGATCAATGCTTGAACCGAGCGTCCAATGGCCGGCAGGCTCAGTACGGCTTCGAAGCCTTCAATGATGCCGCGCTCGGACAGGGCGCGTGTGCGCATCAGGGCCGTCGATGGGGCGATGCCCACGAGTTCGGCCAACTGCTTGTTGGAAATGCGGGCGTCGTCCACCAAGGCTGCGAGGATCCGCTCATCGATGGCGTCCAACGGCTCTGCGTTGCCCGTGCTTGACCGAACATTCTTCGTGGGGGTGCTCACGGATCCTCCTGAAATTGCCTTTCACCTATCCTAATCGGTGAATTCTTCAGGTGCCTATCGTTTTGCGGGTTTGCTGGGCTCCCTGCGCCGGTCCAGTCGCTGGAGCGGCTCGCTGAGCAACATGAGCAGCAGGGGCAGGTTTCCCGCGGACGGAATAACAAGGGCCAAAAGAAGCGCAGCGAGGAAAAGGCCGGCCACAATCGTCCCGGCGCGGATTCCGGAGCGCATCTCCTCCGGGTCCATGGTGTGGAGCGCGGGATGTGCCCTGAGATAGATGCGCGCCAGGAGGAGCATCAAACTGGTTGCGAACAACGTTCCGATGTACACCAGCGGCTGGGCCCAGTCGGCATCCATCTGGGTGGAGAGCGACGTTGCCACAGGCATCACCACGATGAAGAACATCCAGGCGACGGTCAGCCACAGCAAACCCGAATCGACCTGCCGCACCTGGCGGAACAAGCGGTGGTGGTGCGTCCAGAACACGGCAATCAGGATGAAGCTGAGGGCAAAACCCAACAGCGCGTACTGCTCCTCCACAAGCCATTGGGCCGTGGTTCCGTTATGGTCCGCCAACTCCCCAACGCTCTCCATGAGGGGCAGGATCAGCAGGGTCAAGGCAATCGCCACCACGGCATCGGTAAACGCCTGCAAACGTTCCGGCGACGACAGGTCCCGTGAGCTCGCGAGCTGTGTCATGCCTCGATTGTAGGACCAGACCGGCCGGGAATCAGGGGGACGGGCGCGGGGTGCGGTGAACCACCAAGGTGACTGCCGCCGTCGTGCATGAGAGGGCGATGACGCCGAGCACTAAAGCAGTCCAACCGAATCCTTGGAAGGCGAGGCCGCCGGCCCAGCCAATAACACTGGAGCCAAGGTAATAGGACAGGTTGTACAGCGATGCCGCCTGTGCCCGGCCGGTGGTGGCGATGGCACCCGTCCAGCCGGAACCTACGCTGTGGGCGGCGAAGAAGCCACCCGTGAAGATGACCAGCCCGACCAATATGGCGGCGAGGTTCTCCATCAGGGTCAAGGCCAGCCCCGCCGACAAAATGACGATGCCCGCCACCAGAACGTTCCGCCGTCCAAACCTGGTGGTGAGACCTGCCGCCCATCGGGAGCTCACGGTGCCTGAAAGGTAGGCCAGGAAAATGAGGCTGACTACCGTGGCGGGAAGGGCAAAGGGCTCGGCGTGCAACCGGAAGCCCAGATAGTTATAGACCGCCACGAAGCCACCCATGAGCAGGAACGCCTGCAGGTAGAGCGAAACGAGTTTAGGATTGCCGGCATGTCCGCCCAAGGTGCGGATAGCGCCTCGGAATCCCGTGGCCGGAGAGGGCGTAAAGCGCCGTTGTTTGGGAACAAGCACCAGGAACAGGACCGCGGATATGGTGGCGAGCAGGGAGACGGCGAGGGCCGCTGTCCGCCAGCCCCAGACTTCTCCCACAGGGCCGGCTACCAAGCGGCCGGCTAGACCCCCCAGTGTTGTACCGGCGACGTAGCTTCCTGCCGCCAGCGCGGTGTGGATTTTGGCGACTTCTTCATTGAGGTAGGCAATGGCGATGGCGGGAATGCCGCCCAGGGCCATGCCCTCAAGCGTGCGGAGCCCCAAGAGGACGGGAACCGTTGGAGCCAGCGGAACCAGCAACCCCAGCAGCGTTGCGGCGGCAATGCCGATCGCCATGGCCCGGACCCTGCCGATCCTGTCGGCAACAAAGGACCATGGCAGTACCGTGACGGCGAGTCCTACCGTGGCGAGCGAAATGCTGAGCGCGGCCTCCGCCGCGGTGATGTGCAGATCGGCAGCCATGAGCGGCAGCACGGCCTGCGTCGAGTAGAGCTGGGCGAAGGTCGCGACGCCGGCAAGCGCCAAGGCCGCCAGCACGCGGCTATAGCCACGCGTCCCTTTGGCATGGCCCTGCCAACTATCGGTTTGCGGCTCGACGGTCATGTTGTTCACCGGCCAACAGTAAGACGACGGCAACTACCCTTTCCAATGCATGGATTACATAGAATTGATGCAGCATTGCATAAGTCGGGCTCATCGGGAGGGATGTCGTGGAACCGGATCACCAGCAACTCGTCCAACTGCTCCCACTGCTGCCGGTACTGGCCGAGCTGGGGCGCACGGAGCACATGACCGAAACGGCGGAGATACTCGGGGTCCCGCAATCCACAGTCAGCAGGGCAGTAGCCCGGGCCAGCGCCATCGTGGGCATGGACCTCTTGGTCCGTGACGGTCGCGGCATCCGGCTCACCGCCGCTGCCAAGGCGTTGCTTCCGTACATCGACGCAGCGCTGGAGGACTTCCAAGCCGGGCTGGACCGCGTGCGCCACGAATCCGATGTTGTTCGGGGCCGGATCGGTGTGTCGTTCCAGCACACCTTCGGCGAAGCAACCCTTCCTCTGCTGATCAGCGCCTTCCGTGGACGGCATCCCCACACGGCCTTCGAGCTGTGGCAGGGGCCTCGCGATGATTGCCTGCAGCAGTTGGCGAGCGGGGAGATGGATTTCGCGCTCACGGCCCCAATAGCGCCGGAGGGACGGGGGATCCGCTCCCACCCCCTGTACCGCGAGCCTCTCCGGGCGGTACTGCATTACCGGCACCCCTTGGCCGCCCGGCCCAGTGTGCACCTTTCGGAGCTGCGGCATGATCCCTATGTGACACTCCCGTCAGGAGTCGGGCTACGGGCGTTGGGGGAGGCGCTGCTCCGCGAAGCCGGCTTCCGGCCACGCATTGCCTTCGAGGTCCAGGAGTCCACGTCGGCACGCGGACTGGTCTCCGCCGGTTTGGGATTCAGCATCCTGCCTCCCGCCGGGCCGGGCTCAGGGACGGGCCAGTTCCTGCCCGAGGCCGAACTTGGGCTCGTCGAGGTGCCTATCGAATCGGACCTGGCATTCCGCCAGATTGGCATTGCCTGGCGGGAGCGGAATTTTGAGCCCGAAGCCGTCCGTTTGTTCCGGGAACTGGTGGTGACCGACGGCGGGGATCTGCTGGCCGAACTCGTCAGAGCCCGCTCAGGAACTCCCTGACCACGTCCCGCGCCGACCCCGTCCGTGCCTGCCGCCAGCCCGTTCCGGCCCACAGGTTGAGGCGATGCGGGTCGCCTGCCGCCGATGCTGCAGCGCGGATCGGGGCCGTGAGGTGGTGGATGGCGGGGTAGCCTTCGGGTGCGTCCTGATGGTTGCGCACGAAGTCATTGACCAAGGAACGTGCCGCACGCCCGGTGAAGGCGCGGGTTATGGCGGTGCTGGTGAACGCCGGGTCTCCCAAGGCGTCCTTGTGAGTCTGCCGGGCACCGCTTTCTTCGGTGCGGAGCAATGCCGTACCGATCTGGGCGGCTACTGCTCCTGCAGCCAAGACGCCGCGCAGCGCGGTGCCGTCCACGACCGCGCCGGCTGCTATCAGCGGAAGGCCGACGGCGGAGCGCACCTGGGTGACCAGCTCCGCCGTCGTACTGGCCGTCGTTGGACTGGCCGCCGTTCCCGGGCTGTCCGCCAGGAACGCCGTGCTGTGTGCCCCTGCGGAGTCGTGCTGGACGACCAAAGCGTCAGGCCCTTCTTCTGCGGCCGCCAAGGCCTCCTGAACGCTGGTGACACTGGTGATGACCACGGTTCCGGCCTTCCGCAGGGACTTGACTACCGCGGGTCCGGGGAGGCCGAAGGCGAAACTGACCACTTCCACGGGATCGTTGACGAGGGCGTCGATCTTTTGCTGCCACGCGTCGTCGTCATCCAGTCGAAGGGGAGGAACGGAAACACCGTAGCGGGCAGCTTCCGGCTCCAGTTCGGCCCGGTAGGCCGCCAACCGGGACCGCGCTTCGGGTCCTGGTGAGAGGGCATCGCGGTCCGGAACGAAGACGTTCATGCCGAACCTGATCCCCAGTGCCCTGGCGACGGAGATTTCCGCCGTCATGGCCTCGGGAGTCTTGTAGCCGGCAGCCAGGAAGCCCAAACCGCCGGCCTCATGCACCGCCTGGACCAATGACGGCGTAGATGTTCCGCCCGCCATGGGGGCCGCAACAAATGGGGTGCCAAACAGGGATTCAGGCATGGTCGGTTCCTCCTCCGGACGCTCCAAGCTAGTCTTTCACGGTGAACAATCGTGACTCCGCCCAGCATTCCCCTGCCTCCGCCCCGGCCGCGAGCGGCACCGTCATTGGGCTCGACATCGGCGGGACCAAGACGCGCGGCGTGAGGTTCCACGACGGCGAGCCCGTACGGGACGAAACGGCCGGCAGCTCCAACGTCCAGAATGTCACCAAGGAGCAGGCAGCGGCGAACCTGGCTGAGCTGTTCGGAAAAATTGGCGGCGGGGTCATCGACCAGGTGTACGCCGGTGCCGGCGGCATTGATACGGAGCAGGACGCCCAGGCGCTCGCCGACCTGATCGCACCCCATGTGCCGGGCGCGCGAATCACGGTGGTGCACGATTCCCGGCTGCTGCTTGCCGCAGGGGGAGCGAGCACGGGCGTGGCCGTCATCGCCGGTACGGGTTCGGCAGCGTGGGGAAAGAACGACGCCGGCGAGGAAGCCCGGGCGGGTGGCTGGGGCTACCTCCTGGGGGATGAAGGAAGTGGTTATTGGCTGGGGAGGGAAGCCGTGCGCCATAGCTTGCGGCGGATGAACCAAGGCCTGGAACCTGACCGGCTGAGCCGTGACCTGCTCGAATCCTGTGGCGTGGATGAGCCGGGCAAGCTCATCGCGCTCTTCCATTCACCCGACACCGGACGCCGTTATTGGGCCCAGCAAGCCCGGCTGGTGGTCGAGGCAGCGGATGCCGGCGACCACGTCAGCCAGGCTTTGGTGGTGCAGGCCGGCCGTGACCTGGCCGAACTTGCCGGCCAGGCCGTCCGCCAGCTGGGTTTGAACGGTCCGGTGATCCTGGGGAGCGGATTGGGCATGAACGTTCCCCGTCTGCAGGACGCGTTCAAGGCTGCCCTGGCCGAGGCCGGCATTGTGGATGTCCGAATCCTCCAGCAGGATCCCGTGTTCGGCGTTCCCCGACTGGTGGCTGAGCAAACCCCCTGATCGAGTTTTTGTACGCCTAATGACCTTAAGAAGCCCCTTTAGGCGCGTTAGCTGTACAAAAACTCAGCCGCGGGTGCGGGGGCGGAGCTTGACGCCGGGCAGCGGGGGAGCCGGGATGCGTCCGGCTTCCGGGCCGGCGTCGGGTCCGTGTCCGTGGACGAAACCGAAGCGTGAGCGTGCGGCAGCGTCGTCGTCGAGCAGTCCTTCCGCTTCCCATTCTTCGCGGGCCTGCTCCACTTCCTCATGGGTCCGCCCGACGAAGTTCCACCACATGAGGAGGTCTTCGCCGAAGGGCTCACCGCCGAGCAGCATGAACCGTGTATCGGGCCGGGCTTCCACGGCGAGGCTTGTCCGTCCCGCGCCGAGGTAGGCCAGCGGCCCGGCCTCAACGTCCTGGCCGTCAATAACGAGGTGCCCATCCAGGACCAGCACAGCGTGCTCAAAGTCCGGGCGCAACGGAAGCTCCAAGCGGCCCGATCCCACGATGTCGGCGCCCACGATCGGGCTGAACATGGTGGCCGGGGAGCGTTGGCCGGCAAACTCTCCCACCATGACCGTGGCGGTGAAGCCTTCACCAACAGCCACGGGCAGGTCCCGGATCTGCTCGAACGACGGCGCACGGTGGCGGTGCGCATCCGGTAGGGCAACCCAGAGCTGGAGTCCCCGCGACACCGGCAGTTCCCCCACCAGTGGGCTTGACCCGTCTGCGGCGGCGGGAAGGACGGAGAACTCCGAGTGGGAGATACCGTTGCCGGCAGTCATGATGTTCAGCTCGCCGGGCCGCACAACAACATCGCTGCCCACGCTGTCACGGTGCCGGACCGCGCCTTCCATCGGCCACGTGACTGTTTGCAGCCCGCAGTGCGGATGGGGGAGGACGCTCATCGCCACGCGGTCCGGTCCGAAGCTGTCCAGGAAACACCACGCTCCGACGGTGGGGAGTCCTCGCTGCGGCAGTGTCCTCATCACGTTCATGGCGCGGACGCCGCCCAGCGGAACTTCGCGCTCAGGCCACAGCTGGACACAAGGACCTTGGCCTTCGGTGGCCGCGGGGCAGACTTCCTGTGCGGGGGAAGTATCAAGATTGGTCATGTGTCATCACCTGTGCATAAATGTTGGAAATTGAGCTAATCTGTTCCGTGTGAACAACGCCCTTTTGAGCTACCACGACGCCGTCCTTTACCGTTCGGGTGAACCGTATCGCATCCTCGCTGGAGCCATCCACTACTTCCGGGTCCACCCCGAACTGTGGCGGGACAGGTTGCGTCGGCTCAAGGCCATGGGGGCCAATACCGTTGACACCTACGTTGCCTGGAACTTCCACCAGCCCAAGCGCGATGAAGCGCCGGACTTCAGCGGCTGGCGGGACGTGGGACACTTCATCGACCTCGCGGCAGAGGAAGGGCTGGACGTCATCGTTCGCCCCGGGCCGTACATTTGCGCCGAGTGGGACAACGGCGGTTTCCCCTCGTGGCTGACTGGTATTCCAGGCATTGGACTGCGCTGCATGGACCCTGTTTTCACGTCCGCCATCGAAGACTGGTTCGACCACCTGCTGCCCATCATCGCTTCACGGCAGGCCTCCGCCGGTGGCCCTGTGGTGGCCGTGCAGATCGAGAACGAGTACGGCAGCTACGGCGATGACCACGAATACATCCGCTGGAACCGGCGGGCGCTGGAAGAGCGCGGTATCACCGAGCTGCTGTTCACGGCCGACGGCGGCACGGACTACTTCCTCGACGGCGGCTCCGTGGACGGCACCTGGGCGACGGCGACGTTGGGAAGCCGCGGCGACGAAGCGGTGGAGACATGGAAGCGACGCCGGCCGGACGAGCCGTTCTTCAACGTCGAGTTCTGGGGTGGCTGGTTCGACCATTGGGGCGAACACCACCACCGCCGCGAGGCCGCGGATGCGGCTATGGAAGCCCGCAAGATGCTGGACCTTGGCGGCTCGGTCTGTGTGTACATGGCGCACGGCGGAACCAACTTCGGCCTCGGATCCGGCAGCAACCATGATGGCAGCCAACTCCAGCCAACGGTCACCAGTTACGACTCCGATGCTCCCATTGCTGAGAACGGTGCCCTGACGCCGAAGTTCCATGCGTTCCGGGAGGAATTTCTCCGGGCACAGGGCATCGAAGACGCCCCAGAGCTCCCGGTCGAATTGCTGGCAGCCCCTTCCGTTGTTCCGGCACAGTCGCTGCCGCTGAGCGCGGGCTCGGAGCTGCTGGAGCTTGTCCGCAAAGCCGGCAAGCCCGTCAGCAGTGTCATGCCCCTCAGTTTCGAACAATTGGGCCTCGACGCCGGTATGGTCCTCTACTCGGCCGACGCCATCCTGCCCGGCCGCGCTGATGCTCCGACTGAAAGCCGGGTGAAGGTTGCCGGTCTGAATGACCGTGCGTACCTCTGGGTGGACGGCGAATTTGCAGGGGTGCTCGATGACGTCACAGGAGCCGAGGGATTGCTGGTCACAGGCACAGGAGTTCCGGCCAAGCTCGAGATTCTGGTGGAAAACCTTGGCCGCATCAACTACGGGCCCTTGACCGGACACGGCAAGGGGATCCTGGGCGGCGTCCTCATCAACCAGCGCTACACCTTCCACTGGACACAGACTCCGGTGGCCCTGACCGAATGGGCGGCCGAAGAGCTGGAAGAGCTTGCCGGGGCCGATTTTGAGCTGGGCGAGCCGGCCGATACGTACATTGCCCTGCCCGGCTGCGGGAAGGGCTTCGTGTGGCTCAATGGCTTCCTGCTGGGACGGTACTGGGACAAGGGCCCGCAGGTGACGCTCTACGCACCGGCACCGTTGTTGAAAGCCGGCCGCAACCACATCAAGGTGCTGGAGCTGCTCAAGCCCGGTACCGTCGTCGAGCTCCGTGAAGAACCGGACCTGGGTCCGGAAGAGGCCGGGCCCATCGCAGCTGCCGAACTGCCGTAGGGATCACTGCAAGGGAATTATGCTGGCACGATGAGTCCCCAGTTCGATACCCGTCCCGCTGCCTACGCCGTCATCGTCAAGGAAGGGCGGATCCTGCTGGCCTACTGGAAACAGGACGACAAGGAAGGCTGGACACTTCCCGGCGGCGGCCTGGACTTCGGCGAACACCCCGTGGACGGGTGCAAACGGGAGGTCATGGAAGAAACCGGCTATGAGGCCAGGGTCGATGGGATGTTGGGCGTCGACGTCGGACACTGGCGGGGGGAGAAGCGGCCGGATGGGTCCGTGCGTGACTTCCAGGCCCTTCGTATCGTGTACGAGGCTACTGTGGTGGGCGGCGAACTGACATACGAAGTGGATGGAACCACCACGCATGCTGCCTGGGTCCCCTTGGGCGACGTCGACAAGCTCAACCGGGTGTCCTTGGTTGATACGGCATTGCGCCTTCACCGTGAGCGGCCGGCAGACGGAAAGCCCAGCACCCAGGGGTAGCCAAGCTGCCGACGGTTGGCTAGGCTGGGCATCGTTGCCGGCGGACCTTGCCGGCCTGGATGCCTAAGGGGGTGGATTCTGATGATTGCCGAAACCTCGCGCGCCCCGCACACGGCAGCGCACCGTCATCACACCACCCACCCTGTCCCGGCATCCGCCTGCCAGTAGCAGGCAACCGGGCCTCAGCAGAGGCATCCCATTGAATATTTACGCTTCATCAAGCGACCCTTCATCCAGCACCACCATGCAACTTCGCGGACCTGCGGAGTATGGTTTCACCGACAAAACAGCAGAACTCTTCGGCGCCAATAGGCCTCCCGCCAACCAGGACAACGCGACTCCAGGCAGGGTGGTCCGACTGGACCGCAACCGGGTACTGGTGGCTTGCGCCGATGGACTGCTGCATCTGCCCTACCCTGCCCAAGGACAGGTTCCGGCAACAGGTGACTGGGTGTGGCTCGGCCACAACAGCGCCGGCGAACCCGCCGTCGTCGACGTCCTGCCCCGCTATTCGGCGCTAAGCCGCAAGCGTGCCTTCGAAGCCTCGTCCGAGGAGCAGATCCTTGGCAGCAACATCGATATCGTCGCCGTCGTAGTCCCCGTGGACCGCCCCCTGACCCACAACCGGCTGGAGCGGACCCTCGTGGCTGCATGGGATTCGGGGGCTACTCCGTTGGTGGTCATCACCAAAGCCGACCTGGCCTACGTGGCCGATGACGTTGTAGGAGAAGTGATCAAGCAAGCCGCCGGCGTGGAGGTGGTCACCACCTCGGCCGAACACGGAGATGGACTCGACGAACTTATGCGGCACGTTCCCGACGGCGCCACGCTGGTACTTCTTGGCCCTTCCGGAGCCGGCAAATCGACACTCATCAACGCGCTCGCAGGCCACGATGTCCAGCAAACGGGTGCGGTTCGCGCCGGGGACGGCAAAGGCAAGCACACCACCACGTCAAGGGAGTTGGTGCCCCTTCCTGGTGGAGCCGTGCTGATGGACACGCCCGGGGTCCGCGGATTTGGGCTCTTCGATGCGGAAGACGGGATGGAAGAGATGTTCGGCGACCTCGAGGAGCTCTTCGGCCAATGCCGTTTCGCCGACTGTGCCCACCAGGCGGAACCGGGCTGCGCCGTGCAACAGGCGCTCGCCGAGGAGACCCTGGAACCGCGGCGTTGGGCCAGCTACCTTAAGCTGCAACGCGAACTGGCTGCACTCAACCGGAAGCACGACGCTGCGGCCCGCCGCGCCTACCAGCGCGAGTGGCACCAGAAGGTGATGTCGGCGGACAGGGGCCAGCGCGCCGTCGAGCGTTACAAACATGACCAGGCCGCAGAGCGGTCGGGCAGGGGAGGGAAGCGCCGGAAACGATGAAACATTGCCGATTGATTACGGAATTCGTGCCGCCGCTGACATCGCCGGTGGTGCTGGCTACTCTGGGTGAAGATTGCTTTGCAGCCAAGTAATAAGAGTGCATATGATCATCAGGCTCTACCGATGTTCTCGACCACAGATAGGTAAGCCCGGGTATGGCCGAAGCCATGATTGAGTTCCAGAGCGTGACCAAGCAATACCAGGGCGGGCAACCTGCGGTGGACGCTCTCACCATGTCCATCGACAAGGGTGCCATCACTGTGTTCGTGGGGCCCTCAGGCTGCGGCAAAACCACCTCCCTGCGCATGATCAACCGCATGGTGGAGCCCACCAGCGGAACCATCACCGTGGCCGGCGACGACGTGTCCCAGGTTCCGGCGGCCAAGCTCCGCCGATCCATGGGCTACGTCATGCAGTCATCGGGCCTCTTGCCGCACCGCTCCGTGCTGGACAACATCGCCACCGTGCCGCGCCTAAACGGTATCCCCAAGGCGGCGGCGCGCAAACGTGCGGCCGAACTGCTCGACGTCGTCGGGCTGGCTTCTGTTCTCGGCAAGCGGTACCCGAGCCAACTCTCGGGTGGCCAGCAGCAGCGCGTCGGGGTTGCCCGCGCGCTCGCTGCCGACCCGCCTGTCCTCTTGATGGACGAGCCTTTCAGTGCCGTGGATCCCGTGGTGCGCGATGAACTGCAGCAGGAGTTGCTGCGCCTGCAACGCGAACTTGCCAAGACCATCGTCTTCGTCACGCACGACATCGATGAGGCCACTGTCCTGGGCGACAAAGTGGCCGTGTTTGCCGTGGGCGGCAAGCTGGCCCAGTATGCCGCCCCGGAGGAAATCCTCAGGGCGCCGGCGAACGACTTCGTCGCCTCCTTCGTGGGACGGGACCGCGGCTTCCGTCACCTCGCTTTCAACGGAGCCGATGCCGTCACCTTGCACCCGGTGACCATGGTCAATCACGGCGATGGCCACAGCGCCGGACGTCGCTCCGGGGAGTGGGCCTTGGTAGTGGACGATGAATCGCGCCCCCTCGGATGGTCCTCACCCCGCGACGGCGCCGGGCTGATCCCGGGTGGTTCGCTCTTCCGCAAGGGGGATACGCTGCGCCGTGCTTTGGACGCGGCGTTGTCGTCGCCGTCGGGCCTTGGGGTCGCAGTGGACGACGACGGCCGGGTCGCCGGAGTTTTGAAGGCGCCGGAAGTCCTGGCCTTGATTGAAGAAGCGCGGCACCACAGGGAGGACGCCACCTGATGGAGTGGTTCCTTGCCAACATTGGAATGGTCCTGGGACTGGCCGGCCAGCACCTTGTGCTCGCGGTCATTCCCATGGTTCTGGGATTGGTGATCTCTGTTCCCCTGGCGCAGCTTGCCCGGCGGAACAGCACGCTCCGCTCAGTGGTGGCTACGGCTTCGTCGCTGCTCTACACCATTCCCTCGCTGGCACTGTTCATCATTCTTCCCACCATTCTCGGTACCCGGATCCTCGACCCCCTGAATGTGGTGGTGGCGCTGACCATCTACGCCGTTGCCTTGCTGGTCCGGGCGGCGATGGACGCGTTCGACTCCGTGGACGATGACCTCCGTAACGCTGCCGTGGCCATGGGCTTCAAACCGGCGGCCCGGTTCTTCCAGGTGGACCTGCCATTGTCCTTGCCGGTGATGTTCGCCGGCCTCCGCGTAGTGTCCGTCAGCAATATTTCCCTGGTCAGTGTCGCGGCCTTGTTGGGGGTGGGCAACCTGGGCGTTCTCTTCACCGACGGACTGCAGCGGACTTTCATCACCGAAGTGGTGGTGGGGATCCTCGCCATCCTGGTTTTGGCATTGCTGATGGATGCTGTCCTTGTAGTGCTGGAGCGGCTCCTGACGCCATGGACCCGTGCGGCGGGCGGTAAACCGTCCGGGCCTGATGCCACCACCTTGGCCACTGAGCCCAAGACCGGACCCGCCGTGCCACAGGCAGGCCTGCGCCCCGATCCTGGAGTGTCGGCATGAACATCTTTGCCGAAACCCTCGCGTGGCTCGCCGATCCCAAGCACTGGACCGGAAGCGGCGGCATTCCCACCCGTTTGCTTGAACACTTGCAGTACAGCGGCCTGGTGCTGCTCATCGCCGCCGTGATCGCCATTCCCGTGGGTCTGTTTATTGGTCACACCGGGCGGGGGCGAGTGGTGGCAGTGGCTGTGGCCGGCGCACTCCGTGCCCTTCCCACCCTCGGCTTGCTGGTCCTTTTTGCCCTGTTGGCCGGAAGCGGCCTCATGCCGCCGGTCTGGGCCTTGGTGATCCTCACGGTTCCGCCGCTTCTGGCCGGTACCTACGCCGGCATCTCCAGCGTTGATGCCAATGTGGTCGATGCTGCCAGGGCCGTGGGCATGACCGAACTGCAGATCCTCTTCCGGGTGGAACTGCCCAACGGACTGCAAGTGATGTTCGGTGGGATCCGCACCGCAGTGCTGCAGGTCATCGCTACTGTTTCCGTCGTCGCCTATCTGCCGCTCGGAGGGCTGGGCCGTTATCTCTTTGACGGCCTCGTCCTGCAGGATTTTCCCCGGATGCTCGGTGGTTCCTTGCTCATCGCCGGCCTGGCCATTGCCGTGGACCTGATCCTCGCCGCGGTACAACGGCTGGTCCTTTCACCAGGTCTTACCCTCGACTCAAAAGGCGGCCATAAGGCAGCCGAAGATCTCACAGCCGCGGCTCCAGCCGGGGCTGCCGTTCAAGGAGGTACACCATGAAGAACCCCGTCCCCATGACCCTTACACGCCGTGGCCTCGGCGGCCTCGCAGCTGGTGTGGGTGTGGCCCTCGCCTTGAGCGCGTGCGGCGGCAGCCCCCTGGCCAATCCCTCCTCCGCGGCGCCCAGCGGCTCCTCCGGTGGCGGTTCCCTGGTAGTTGGCTCTGCCGATTTCCCCGAGAGCCAGGTGATCGCCGAAATCTACGTTGGTGCACTCAACGCAGCAGGACTCACCGCAACGTCAAAGCCGAACATCGGTTCGCGTGAGATCTACTTCAAGGCTGTCCAGGACGGCTCGATCGACCTCGTTCCGGACTATTCCGGCAACCTCCTTTCCTACGTGGACACTGAGGCCACCGAAGTATCGGCCGATGATGTGTACAAGGCCCTGCCCGGCAAGCTGCCTGAAGGACTGGGTGTCCTGGAGGCCTCCAAGGCCGAGGACAAGGACGCCATGGTGGTCACCAAGGCCACGGCCGAGAAGTACCAGTTGAAGTCCATTGAGGACCTGGCCAAGGTTTGCAAGGACTTCACCATGGCGGCGCCGGCCACCTTCGAGACCCGCTCGTACGGCTTCCCCGGCCTTAAGAAGAACTACAACTGCGAGCTCAAGGGCCTGCAGCCGTTCAGCGACGGCGGTGGCAACCTGACGTTGCAGGCGTTGCTGGAGGACAAGGTCCAGGTGGCTGACATTTACACCACCACGCCCTCCATCGTCGACAACGATCTCGTGGTCCTTGAGGACCCCAAGAACAACTTCAAGGCCCAGCAGGTCCTGCCGCTCTACAACAAGTCCAAGATGACGGACAAGGCCAAGGACGCGCTCAACAACGTGTCCAAGATCCTTACCACCGATGACCTCATCAACCTGAACAGGGCCGTCAGCGGCGACCAGAAGCAGTCGCCCAAGGACGCCGCAGCCGCCTGGCTGAAGGACAAGGGCATCGTCAAGTAGTCCCACAACAAAACCGCGTACGACGGCGGTGACGGACCCGCGCGGGACCGTCACCGCCGTCGTCGTATATGTGAGTCAAGTCTCAACTGAACTACATCACCCATGTGGCATATTTGAGGAATGGCGAATTTCAAGCAGTCCACCAAGCTTCATAATGTCCTCTACGACATCCGTGGACCGATTCTTCAGGCCGCCCAGCAGATGGAGGCGGAGGGGCACAGGATCCTCAAACTGAACATCGGAAACCCGGCACCTTTCGGCTTTGAAGCGCCTGACGCCATTTTGGTGGACATGATCCGCCACCTGCCCAATGCCCAGGGTTACAGCGATTCGCGCGGGATTTTCTCGGCAAGGACCGCCGTTTCCCAGTACTACCAGACCCGCGGCATCCAGAACATCCACGTCGATGACATCTACCTCGGAAATGGTGTCAGCGAACTCATCACCATGTCCCTCATGGCCCTGCTGGAGGATGGGGACGAGGTCCTGATTCCCACCCCGGACTACCCGCTGTGGACTGCGTCCGTCGCGCTGGCCGGCGGCCGTCCCGTGCACTACCTCTGCGATGAAGATTCAGGCTGGCAGCCTGACCTTGAAGACCTGGAATCGAAGATCACCCCCCGGACCAAGGGCATCGTCGTGATCAACCCCAACAACCCCACGGGTGCCGTCTACCCGGAGGAGACCCTGAAGCGGATTGTGGCGCTGGCTGAAAAGCACGGCCTGGTGCTGTTCGCCGATGAGATCTACGAGAAAATCCTGTACGAAGACGCAGTCCACACCAACCTCGCCGGGCTGACCGGGGACGACGTCCTCTGCCTGACCTTCAGCGGCCTGTCCAAGGCCTACCGGGTCTGCGGTTACCGTGCCGGGTGGATGGCCATTTCCGGGCCAAAGAAGGACGCCGCGGATTACCTGGAAGGTATCAACCTCCTGGCCAACATGCGCCTGTGCGCCAACGTCCCTGCCCAGCACGCCATCCAGACGGCGCTCGGTGGCTACCAGAGCATCAACGATCTCATCCTTCCCGGTGGCAGGCTCCTGGAACAGCGCAACAAGGCTTACGACCTCCTCAACGCCATCCCCGGCGTCAGCACCCAGCAGGCGAGGGGTGCGCTGTACTTGTTCCCGAAGCTGGACCCCGAGGTTTACCACATCAGGGATGACGAGAAGTTTGTCCTTGACCTGCTGAAGGAGCAGAAGATCCTCGTCTCCCACGGACGCGCGTTCAACTGGGTTCGCCCCGACCACTTCCGCATGGTGACCTTGCCCAACGTCAAGGACATTGAAGAGGCGATTGGCCGCATGGCGGACTTCCTGTCGAGGTACCCGGGCAACTAGCCTGAGGTTCACAGCCGCGTCACCGGGGCGCGGTAGGGGAAGAAGGGTGCGCCACATGGCTGCTGTAGTTGAGTTCGCCAAGAGTCCAGCCGAAGTTCTGAAGGTCGGGCCCGGATTTTCGCTCGCAGGCGTCGACCCTCAGTCCACCCCCGGCTATACGGGGACCAAGGCGGACGGCAAGGCTTTGCTCGAGGCCCAGGACGACCGGCTGGCAGAACTGCAGGAGCAGCTCTTCGCCGAGGGCAAGTTCGGCAGCTCCAAGAGGCTCTTGCTGATCCTGCAGGCCATGGACACTGCGGGCAAGGGCGGAATCGTGAGCCATGTAGTGGGCGCCATGGACCCGCAGGGTGTGCACCTGGCCGCCTTCAAGGCTCCCACGGACGAGGAAAAGTCGCATGACTTCCTGTGGCGGATCGAGAAGGAAGTCCCGGCAGTCGGCATGGTCGGGGTGTTCGATCGGTCGCACTACGAGGACGTCTTGATCCACCGTGTCCATGGCTGGGCCGACGCGAAGGAACTCGAACGCCGCTATGCGGCCATCAACGACTTCGAGGCACGCCTTGCTGACCAAGGCACCACCATTGTCAAAGTCATGCTGAACATCAGCAAGGACGAACAAAAAGAGCGCCTGATTGCCCGCTTGGACGATCCCGCCAAGCACTGGAAGTACAGCCGGGGCGATCTCGCCGAACGCGCCTACTGGGACGACTACATGGCCGCCTACAGCATCGCCTTTGAGAAGACCTCAACGGATGTCGCGCCTTGGCACGTCGTACCGGCCAACAAGAAGTGGTACGCCCGGATCGCCGTTCAGCAGCTGCTGCTGGAGGCCCTGGAAGGCCTGGATTTGGACTGGCCCAAGGCCGATTTCGACGTCTCGGCGGAGCGGGCGCTCGTCGAGAAGTCCTAGGGACTACTGCTGGTCGGCGCCCGCTGACGTACCGCCGTCGTTCCCTGCGTCCCGGGCCGTCGCCAGGCGCTTCCGGGCGCCTTCCAGCCAGTCCTCGCAGCGCTTGGCGAGGGCTTCGCCCCGCTCCCAGAGGGCGAGGGATTCCTCAAGGCTGGCGCCACCTGCCTCAAGGCGGCTGACGACGGCCACAAGTTGTTCGCGTGCTTCTTCGTAGCTCAGGCTGTCCAGGGACCCGGCCCCAGGGGATGCTGCGTTGTTCTCGGTCATGATGTCCTTACGTGGGTGTTCAGTGGCTTTAGGGGTCCAGGCGTTCAGCATGGCCTGTGGAGACGGCCTTGAACCGGCCGTGGGCCACTCGGACGGCCAGTGCTGTCCCGTCCGGTGCCTCTTCGGGACTGCTGACTACGTGGTGTCCGGCCTCGTCTTCCCCGATGAGTTGGACGACGGCGTAACCGCGGTCCAGGGTTTTTTGCGGCGACAGTGCGCGGACCTGGGCCCGCAAGTGGTGCACTTGGTCCAGGGCCCGCACAACGGCTGTGCTGACGGCCGAATGTGTCCTGCGCTGCAGGCGGTGGACATCCTCCGCCCGGGCGTCCACCATGGAGGCCGGTGATGCCAGGACCGGCCTGGACTTCAGGGATTGGAGCCTGTCCGTCTCCCGGTCCACCAAGCGGCTGATTCCACGACGAAGGTGATCCCGTGCTTGGCGGACCATGGCCAATTCTTCTGCCACGTCCGGAACAATCCGCTTGGCGGCGTCCGTGGGCGTGGAGGCGCGCAGATCCGCTACGTCATCCAGGATGGGTCGGTCCGCCTCGTGCCCGATGGCACTGACCACCGGCGTGGTGGCAGCTGAGACTGCCCGGATGAGGTCCTCGTTGCTGAACGGCAGGAGGTCCTCCAAGGCGCCTCCGCCGCGGGCGAGCACGATGACATCAACGTGCGGATCGGCATCGAGTTTCTTCAATGCACCGATGATCTGGGATACCGCAGTGTTGCCTTGAACGGCCACCTCCCGGACATCGAACTCAACCGCCGGCCACCTCAGGGCGGCATTGCGCATGACGTCCTTCTTCGCGTCCGAATCCCTGCCCGTGATCAGCCCGATGCGGTGGGGGAGCAGCGGCAGCTTGCGCTTCCGGGAATCGGCAAAGAGGCCTTCGGCGGCCAATGCTTGGCGAAGCCTTTCGATCCTGACCAGCAGGTCACCAAGGCCTACCGGACGGATGTCCTTGACGGACATGTTCAGGCGACCGGTTTTCACCCAGAAGTCCGCCTTGACCAATGCCACCACCCGGGAACCGCGCTCCAGGGGTATCTTCTGCCGGTCCAAGACTGTGGACCACACAGATGCGGGCAGCGAAATCTCCGCATCCACATCCCTCAGGGTGAGAAAAGCGTTGCCGCCCCGGCGGTTCATTTCAATGACCTGGCCCTCGATCCACGCCGCCGGCGCACGTTCGATGTGGGCCTTGAGCTTGCGCGAGAGCAGCTGCAGTGGCCAGGGGTTGTCCGGGCTTGTTTCGGCAGCAGTTCCGGGGAGGGTTGATTCCGGCATGGCTTCAGCGGACATGGCTGGTCCGTGCCTGTCCAGGTCGCTGCGTTCGTGGCTGCATGTTCATGGTCCTCGTTCAGGGGTGCGCCCTTGGATCGCGGCCGCCTTCCAACTCTATCCATAGCTTGATCCCAGACCCCGACATTTTTCCTATCATGTGGACAGACCTAGGATGGTGGCACTGCCCCCGACTCCGAGGATGATCTTGCGTACTTTTGTCTCAGCAGTGGGAGTGGTCCTCGCCGTGCTCCTCACGGCCGTCGCCGTTCCGACAGCATGGGTAGACCAGAACATCGTCAAGGAAGAAGGATTCGTTCACCTTGCCGGTTCCCTGGGCAACGACCCCGGGTTCCAGAGCCGACTGGCCGCGGCGGCTGTAGGAACCTTTGAGTCCTCAGTGGACCTGCCGGAGCCGATTCAGTCCCTGGCTGCTGACGCTCTGCGAAAAGCTGCCTCCGGCATGCAGTCGTGGAGCGATTATCCGCAGGCATGGCAGGACACGGTCAGAAACAGCCACAGGCTCAATTTCGGCACGGTGGACCAGCCAGAGGAAAACCGCGCCAGCACGGCACTGGTTCTCGATATCGGTCCCATGGTCAGGCTGATCCGGGACCACTTCGCCGAGGCCACAACTATCCGTATTGACGTTCCGACCGAGAGCCTGGTGTCCCTGGGGCAGCCTTCCCACCGCCAACTCGTGGAGCGCGTCGCTGCCTTTGCGCCATTGTGGTGGGTGGCGGCTCTCGGCGCCGCTGTTTCAGCTCTCTTGGCGATCGTGGCCTCACGACGGCGGTCGCTGGTGTTGGTGTTCCTTGGCCTCGGTGGTCTGGCGCTTGCGGCCCTTTGGACTGCAGGAGCGGATCTCGCCGGATCAGTGGTGGGGAACCTCGATAGCGCCAACAGTGTGGCGGAGTTGTTCAAGGATGAATTCCTCACGGCCGCGCGGGCGGGATTCGGCCAATGGGTGGGTACCTCGGTGGTCGTCTCCGGCGCACTTGTTGTGGTGGGTGTCATAGCTGCTGTGGTGTCAGGGCGACGACGGTCACGTTCTGCCCGCAGCTAAAGGCCGTGCCGGTAGCATGGAGGCATGACCAGCACAGCAGTTTCCATTCCAATGCCAACGGTGCCCCGCAGACGGCGATCTCCGGAAGAGGTACAGGCGGCGGCCCCGGTTGTGGGTCCCAAGAAGGTCTTGCTGGCTGCTCCGCGCGGCTACTGTGCCGGTGTCGACCGGGCTGTCATCGCCGTTGAAAAGGCGCTGGAGCACTATGGGCCGCCCGTTTACGTGCGGAAGCAGATCGTCCACAACGTCCATGTGGTCAGCTCCCTTGAAGAACAGGGCGCCATCTTCGTTGAGGAAACCGACGAGGTTCCCGAGGGCGCCCTGGTAATTTTTTCGGCGCACGGCGTCTCGCCCGCCGTCGTCCAATCTGCCGAGGACCGCGGCTTGCGCACCATTGATGCCACGTGCCCCTTGGTCACCAAGGTCCACCGTGAAGCTGTCCGGTTTGCCAAGGACGACTACGACATCCTGCTGATCGGCCACGAAGGCCATGAAGAGGTCGAGGGGACCGCAGGTGAGGCCCCTGAACACATCCAGATCATCAACGGCCCCCACGAGGTCGACAAGGTCACCGTTCGGGATCCTGAGAAGACCATCTGGCTTTCGCAGACGACACTGAGTGTCGACGAGACAATGGAGACTGTGCGCCTGCTCAAGGAGCGTTTTCCCACGCTGCAGGATCCGCCCAGCGACGACATCTGCTATGCCACCACCAACCGCCAAGTGGCCATCAAGAAGATTGCTCCGCAGGCTGACCTGGTGATCGTGGTTGGCTCGGCAAACTCCTCCAACTCGGTCCGCTTGGTCGAAGTTGCCCTTGAATACGGGGCCAAGAGCTCCTACCGGGTGGACTTCGCCAACGAGGTGGACGAGGCCTGGTTCGAGGGCGTGGCCACTGTGGGCGTGACGTCCGGGGCATCTGTACCGGAGGTGCTGGTGCAGGACGTTCTGCGACTGCTCGCCGAGTACGGATACGGCGAGGTCCAAGAGGTTGTGACGGCAGAGGAAGATCTTCTCTTCTCGCTGCCCAAGGAGTTGCGCGCCACCTTGAAGAAGGCCGGCGATGTCTCCCGTGCACTCGGCGGACGTGGGAACCGGCCGACGTCGTAGAGCTTGAACCCGGGAGCGACCGAAGTTTAAAAAGGAACCCGCAGCGGGCCTGCCATCATGGCGGGAACGCTGCGGGTTTCCTGGCATTAAGGCGGCGGCGTTCAGGCAGCCGACTCGTGGTCTTCCCGGTCTTCAAGGAGTTCCGGTGCTGCAAGGGCCCGGGGGACAGCTTCGACAGACGGAGGGGCTGTCAGACCGGCGTCGTCCATGGTGTTGAGCTTGCGGGCCGTCGGGAGGACGCGAGCCTCCAAAGTGCCCACCATGGCGTTGTAGCGGTCCACGGAGGTCTTGAGGGAGCTTCCCAGCTTGCTGACATTCTCTCCGAGCGTGCCCATGCGTTCGTAGAGCTGTTTGGCGAGTTCGAAGAGTTCGTGGGCGCTGTCCGTGAGCACATCCTGCCGCCAGGTGAAAGCAACTGATTTCAGGACCGCCAACAGTGTTCCGGGCGAGGCCAGGACCACGTTCCTGGACAGGGCGTGCTCCAGCAACGCAGGGTCGGCTTCAAGCGCAGAGGCCAGGATGGACTCGGCGGGCAGGAAACAGATCACGAGTTCGGGGGAGTTGCCGGGGATGTCCCAGTACTTTTTGGAAGCCAAGGCGTCGATGTGGGCCTTCAGCGCCTTGGCGTGTTGGGCCAGGAGGGTTTTCGAATCCTGACCGCTGGCAGCCGTAACGGATTCTCCCAAGGAGCCAGCTCCATGCAACTGCTCCTGGGCAGCGAGGTAGGAGGCCAAAGGCACTTTGGCATCCACCACCAGCTGCTTGCCGCCGGGAAGCTGAACCACGAGGTCGGGCCTCAAGGTGTTTTCGGTTTTGCCGGAATGGACCTGTTCGTGGAAGTCCACATGCCGCAGCATTCCAGATGCCTCCACCACCCGGCGCAGTTGGACTTCGCCCCACTGACCGCGCGCGCTGTTGGAGCGCAGGGCCGAAGCCAGGGCATGCGTTGACCTCAATAGCTGTTCATCGGAAAGGCGGGCATCCTGGAGCTGTTGGGCAAGCTGGCCGTATTGCTCCACGCGGTCGCGCTCCAGCAGTGAGACCTGCTGTTGGACCGCTGTCAGTTTCTCAGCGACCGGGGCCAGCGCCCGCAACACACTGCCGTCGGAGTTCCTGGCCGCGCTCAACTCGCGGTTCTGCGTAAACAAAAGCCGCCGCTCGGCGTCGGCCGCTGCCAACTGTGCCGTCACCTCGGAAAGCCGCGACGAAACGGCGTCGAAGTCTTCTTCCAAACCTGCGCCCCGGCGTCGGAAAACAACGTAACCGGCAGCGAGACCGACCGCGGCGCCGATCAGCAGCATCAGCAGGGCCAAAACCAATCCAAATCCATCCATGAGCCAACCCTGTCACAGGGGTACGACAGTTTTAGCGAGGCGCCCGCTGAGAGGGCCGCTGGCAGGCATCGACAAGCGGAGGCGCGGCTCCAGCGGGTAGAATCAATGCTCGTGGCTCTTACTATAGGCATCGTCGGACTGCCCAACGTCGGCAAATCAACCCTTTTCAACGCACTGACCCGAAACCAGGTGCTCGCTGCGAACTATCCGTTCGCAACGATCGAACCGAACGTCGGCGTCGTGAACCTGCCTGACCCGCGCCTGGCGAAGCTGGCCGAGATCTTCGGTTCGCAGAAGCTGCTGCCTGCGCCTGTGTCCTTCGTGGACATCGCGGGCATCGTCAAGGGCGCCTCCGAGGGCGAAGGCCTGGGCAACAAGTTCCTGGCCAACATTCGCGAGGCTGAAGCCATCGCGCAGGTTGTCCGTGTCTTTGACGACCCCGATGTCATTCACGTGGATGGCAAAGTGGACCCGCGCTCCGACATGGAGACCATCAACACCGAGCTCATCCTCGCTGACCTTCAGACCATCGAAAACGCGATCCCGCGCATCGAAAAAGAAGTCAAGATCAAGAAGCGCGATGCCGCAGAGCTGGCCGCCATCAAGGCTGCCCAGGTTGTGCTTGAACGTGGCGACACCATCTTCTCCTCCGTCAAGAGCGACAAGCTCGAGATGGGTCACCTCAAGGAGCTCGGTCTCCTGACGGCCAAGCCGTTCATCTACGTCTTCAACGCCGACGAGGGCATCCTTGGAGATCCCGCCAAGCAGGAGGAACTGCGTGCCCTGGTGGCTCCGGCGGATGCGGTCTTCCTTGACGCCAAGCTCGAGTCCGACCTCGTTGAGCTCGACGAAGAAGAAGCCCGCGAGATGCTGGAAATGAACGGCCAGTCCGAGTCCGGCCTGGACCAGTTGGCGCGCGTCGGCTTCCATACGCTCGGCCTGCAGACCTACCTCACAGCTGGCCCCAAGGAAACCCGTGCCTGGACCATCCGGCAGGGCGATACGGCGCCCCAGGCGGCCGGCGTGATCCACTCCGACTTCCAGCGCGGCTTCATCAAGGCCGAAGTTGTCTCCTTCGATGACCTTATCGAGGCCGGTTCCATGGCCGAGGCGAAGTCCCGCGGCAAGGTCCGGATCGAAGGCAAAGAGTATGTGATGGCCGACGGCGACGTGGTGGAGTTCCGCTTCAACGTCTAGTCAGGACCCCAGCCAGTCAGCCCTGGCGCCTCAGCAGGCCGCAGGCCATGGAGTTCACCTCTTCATGGCCTGCGGCCTTTGCTGTTGGGTCGGGAGCCGACGCCCACGGACGTGACTCCTAGGACTTTTCGCGCTTTTCCTCGGCGGTTGTTTTCGCGTCAGGCTCGGGGACGTCGTGGACCTTTTTAGGGATCTTTCCCTCGACGTCCGCAGGAACCGGGGGATCTTTTTCTTCGTCTGTGGACATGGGCCAAGCATAGTGGCGTCGGGTGCACCAGAGGCCGCCCGAGTGAGGGTTATGCACATACGCCTTTTGGCCTGTCCCTTTCCACCATCCGGCTGAGCACACTAGGCGTATGGGAATCAGATACTACGCATATGCCTTCGACGGCGATGTCACCGACCTTGCGCTTGCCGATCCGAGACGTTTTGTATCGTCGGATCCATTAGCCGACGCTTGGGGCCTTGAATGTGCGGATGGGGTCACTATCGCCACTTTCAAACAGTCCGTGCCTGAGTGCGACATGCTCTATCTGGATAAGGCGTGGCGGCAGCTACAGGCATGCACCGCGCCTCTCGCACCTGGGATGGAGGCGAGACCTGCATTTCGCATGTTTGAAGGCCAAGTAACAATGCATTACGACGGATGGGACTCATGGTTGCGCGTTCTCACGCCGGGGGAAATGGCGGCGGTGTCCCAGGACCTGAATCGCATCTCTGAGAACGATCTGAGGCAGCGGCTACCCGCTGTACCACGCGCCGACCAAGAATCTGAGGTGAGCTATGCAGCTCATTACCTGGAGCAGGCGAAGAGCTTTGTCTCGAACCTTGTGACAACTGGCCGCGGAATGGTGTATCTGATCGGATGAGCGAGAACTTGGCTTCCGTCATGCCGGTTGTACATATCACGCGATATCATTTTGGAGTGACCAATGTCGTGCGGGAACTTCGGGAAGCGGCCGGACTCAGCCAGGCAGAGCTGGCATCCCGGTCCGGCGTGGCTCAGCCCAACATTGCAGCCTACGAAGCTGGTCGGCGTAGGGCATCTGCGCAGATGGTTGAGCGTCTGCGTGCCGCCGCCCGCCCCCTCCCGCATGAAGCCCTCGAAGTCCACCGCCGGGAATTGGCAAGCCTGGCCGGTCGCTTCGGTCTCAGCAATCCGCGTGTCTTCGGCTCAGTCATTCGGGGCACCGACCGCCCAGGCAGCGACCTTGACATCCTGGTCACACGATCGCCCGGGGTCGGATTGTTGACTGTCGCGGCGTTTGCCGCGGAAGCAAGTGACTTGCTGGGGGTGGAAGTTGACGTCGTCACCGATGGCGGATTGCGCGAAGATCACGAAATCCTGACTACCGCCGTCGCACTATGAATCAAAGGGATGCAGCCGCTCTCAGGGAAATCGTACGTTTGTGTGAAGTCGCAGCTGCCCTCGTCATGCGTGGCCGCGCCTGGTACATCGGCGATGCTGACAATGTGCCGGGACTGGCGGCTGAATCGTTGATTATCAAAATCGGCGAAAACGTCGCACGTTTGAGTGTTCACACGACCAATTCGTACCCCGAGGTTCCATGGTCGCTGATCAAGCGGATGCGGGATCGCCTCGCGCATCACTATGAGGGCACGGACTATGACGCGGTCTGGGACACCCTTGTCGCCGACCTGCCAACGATCCAGAATCTCATCCGCTCGATTACCTAGTTCCTGTTCCCGAGCTCCGGGCCTGTCTATCCTCGTGGGTACGAAACCGGGTCCTTTTCTGCCCAAAATCCCTCCTGTCCTGCTGTCAGACAGCGAATGCTACCACCGAGTAACGTTTGACTTGAAATTCCCGGCGTTTTAGGCATGTAGAGGTTGCGGAACGGTTACAGTTTGGCCAGCATGTTCCAACATCCGGACGCAATGTGGGTAGGCTTACACTCACATGTAGGCAACGTCACAGTAGGAAGCTGTGCCGTGCCTCGGGGGAAATCACGAAACTTCCCCTGCTCAACTCCCTGACTCATAGGAGGCGGAATGCGTTTCTCGCGCACTTCCAAAGCTCTAGGCGTAGCGGCGATCATCGCCCTCGCAGTGACCGGTTGCGGCGGCGGCGGCGGCAGCAACAACAACAGCTCAGCCGCAGCTGACCCGAATAAGGTCATCTCCGCATATAGCAACGAACCGCAGAACCCGCTGCTGCCGGCCAACACCAACGAGGTGTACGGTGGCCGCGTCGTCGAATTGCTGTTCGAAGGCCTTCGCGCCTACGACTCCGACGGCAAGCCGGTCAACGCCCTGGCGGATTCGATCGAGACAACCGACTCGCAGAACTGGACCATCAAGGTCAAGTCCGGTGCCAAGTTCACCAACGGTGAGGCCATCACGGCCAAGACCTTCGTTGATTCCTGGAACTTCGCCGCTCTGAGCACCAACCTCCAGAACAACGGCTTCTTCTTCGAGTCCATCGAAGGCTACGCCGACGTCAGCGCGGTCAACCAGACCACGGGCGCCGACGGCAAGAAGACCTCCACCCCGGCGCCGACGGCACAGACCATGTCCGGTCTCGCTGCCAAGGACGACCAGACCATCACGGTCAAGCTCTCCCAGCCGGAGGCTGACTGGTCCCTGCGTCTTGGTTACTCCGCCTTCTACCCGCTTCCCTCCGAGGCCCTGAAGGACCCGAAGAAGTTCGGCGAGAACCCCATCGGCAACGGCCCGTACAAGTTTGAAAAGGAAGGTGCCTGGGTACACGACCAGTCCATCTCCCTGGTCAAGAACCCGGACTACAGCGGCCCGCGGGCTGCCAAGAACGGTGGCGTGACCTTCAAGTTCTACACCGATCCCGGCCCCGCATACACGGATCTCCAGGCTGACAACCTCGACGTCACCGACGTCGTTCCGTCAAACGCACTGAAGACCTACACCACGGACTTCCCGGACCGGAACTCCACCCGTCCGAACGCCAACAACTCCACCCTGAACATCCCGGGCTACAACCCGAACTTCCAGGGTGAAGCTGGAACGCTGCGACGCCAGGCCCTGTCCCACGCCATCAACCGTGAAGAGATCACCAAGGTGATCTTCAACGGCACGCGTACCCCGGCCACCGAGTACACCGCACCGGTCCTCGACGGTTACAACGATTCCATCCCCGGAAGCGACGTCCTGAAGTTCGATGTCCAGAAGGCCAAGGATCTGTGGGCCCAGGCTGAGAAGATCAAGCCTTACGACGGTTCCAAGCCGCTCCTCATCGCCTCCAACACTGATGGTGGCAACAAGGAATGGATCGATGCCGTTGCAAACGGCTTCAAGAACAACCTCGGCATCCAGGCTGAAATCCAGCCGTTCGCCAAGTTTGCTGAAGTTCTTGACCTGCGCAAGTCGCAGTCCCTCCCTGGCCTGACCCGCGCTGGCTGGCAGGGTGACTACCCGTCCCTGTACAACTTCCTGGGACCGGTTTGGGCCACGAACGCATCGTCCAACTACGAGAAGTACTCGAACCCTGAGTTCGACAAGCTGCTCAAGGAAGGCCTTGCAGCCAAGACGCCCGAGGACGCCAACAAGAAGTTCAACCAGGCGCAGGAGATCCTCTTCAAGGATCTCCCCGGCCTGCCGTTGTGGTACCGCGCAACCCCGATCGTCTGGAGCAACAATGTCGTCTCAGCTGAAACCGGCTGGAACGGCGGCATCCGTTACTTCGACATTGAGGCCAAGTAGTCCTCAGGATCTGAACTTGCCGTAAGGCAAAGGGGGTCCGGCCAACGCGCCGGGCCCCCCTTGCTTGCTTGGCAGGAAGGCACACATGAAATTCCAACGCCCAACCAACGGAGAGGGGTGACCGGTGGTTCGCTTCATATTCCGCAGGCTGCTCCAGGTCATCCCGGTATTCCTGGGAACCACGCTCCTCGTGTATTACATGGTCTTCGCACTTCCCGGCGACCCCATAGCCGCGCTCTTCGGTGACCGCCAGCCTCCGCAGAGCGTCATCGACGCCTTGCGGGCCCAGTACAACCTGGACCAGCCGTTCTGGGTTCAGTACGGACTCTTCCTCAAGAACCTGTTCACCTTCAACCTTGGCGTCGACTTCACCCAGCAGCCCATTGCTGCCGCTCTAGGCAGGGCGTTCCCCGTTACTGCCATGCTGGCGATCGAGGCATTGATCATCCAGGCAGTCTTTGGCATCGCTTTCGGTGTTTTCGCTGGTCTTAAAAAGGGCAAGCTGTTCGATTCCACGGTCCTGGTCGTCTCGCTTCTGGTGATCGCCGTTCCGACGTTCGTTCTCGGCTTCGTCTTCCAGCTCATCTTCGGCGTCCAACTTGGATGGGCAAAGCCCACAGTGGGTGCCAATGCGGACTGGGGCAACCTGATTCTTCCCGCAGTTGTCCTGGGTCTTGTCTCCTTCGCCTATGTCCTTCGCCTCACGCGTGCATCAGTGAGTGAAAACATGAACGCGGACTACGTCCGTACAGCCACCGCCAAAGGGCTTTCCCGTCCGCGCGTCGTGATCGCCCACATCCTGAGGAACTCGTTGATTCCGGTGGTGACCTATCTGGGCGCGAACCTTGGTGGCCTCATGGGCGGCGCCATTGTCACGGAAGGCATCTTCAACGTGCCCGGAGTGGGAAACAAGCTGTTCCAGGCCATCCAACGCAGCGAGGGGCCAACCATCGTTGCCATCGTCAGCGTCTTGGTCCTGGTCTTCGTTATCACCAACCTCCTGGTTGACCTCCTGTACGCCTGGCTTGACCCGAGGATCCGCTATGACCAGTAATACCGAACACTTTGTGGCTCCTGTCGAGGAGACACCGCTTCTGGCCACTGATGCTGTCAAGACAGATCAGGCGCCCCTGAGCCTCTGGGCTGATGCATGGCGTAAGCTGCGCCGCCGCCCCCTCTTTATCGTTTCCTCGCTTCTGATCCTGCTCCTGGTGACGGTTGCGCTGTTCCCTGGGCTCTTCACAAGTGTTGAGCCCAACAACGACTGCCAGCTGTCCAACTCCGAAGGTGCGCCCACGGCCGGGCACCCGCTTGGCTTTACCTTGCAAGGCTGCGACGTCTACTCCAGGGTCATCCATGGGACCCAGGCGTCTCTGTCCGTAGGTGTCCTGTCCGTACTCGCCGTCGTAATCATCGGCGTCACTCTGGGTGCGCTGGCCGGCTACTACGGTGGATGGCTTGACGCCGTCCTGGCTCGCCTCGGCGACATCTTCTTTGCCCTGCCGATCATCCTCGGTGCTTTGGTCATCACGCAGCTTCCTTTGTTCCGTGAGAACAGGAGCGTCTGGACGGTGGTCCTGACCATATCCCTGCTGGCGTGGCCGCAAATGGCGCGTATCACCCGAGGTGCGGTCATTGAAGTGCGCAATGCAGACTTTGTCACCGCCGCCCGGTCCCTGGGTGTGTCCAAGTTCGGTGCCCTGGTGAAGCATGCTTTGCCGAACGCACTTGCACCGGTGATCGTGCTGGCAACGCTGGAGCTGGGCGTTTTCATCGTGCTCGAAGCCACGCTGTCATTCCTGGGTGTTGGCCTGCCCGGCAGCGTGATGTCGTGGGGCAACGACATCTCCGCAGCCAATGCGTCCATCCGTACCAACCCCGGAATTTTGCTCTACCCGGCAGCCGCCCTGTCCATCACCGTCCTGAGCTTCATCATGCTTGGCGACGCCGTTCGCGATGCTCTTGATCCCAAGAGCCGTCAGCGCTAAGGAGGCGAACATGACTTCTGCCAACATCAGAATTGATGAAGCCACTGCACCAGTACGGCCAATCCTGGAAATCAAGGACCTGGCCATCACCTTCAAGACCAGTTCCGGTGAGGTCAAGGCGGTTAAGAACGCCCATCTGACCATCATGCCGGGTGAGACGGTTGCCATCGTGGGTGAGTCGGGTTCCGGAAAATCGACGACGGCGCTGGCCGCCATCGGCTTGTTGCCGAACAACGGCCGCGTCTCCGGTGGGCAGATCCTGCTCGACGGCGAAGACATCGCCCATGCGCCCGAGAAGCGCATGATCGAACTGCGTGGCAGCCACATCGGCATGGTCCCCCAGGACCCCATGTCCAACCTGAACCCGGTGTGGAAGATCGGTTACCAGGTGCGGGAAACCCTGAAGGCCAACGGCCGTCCGGATGGTCCCGAGGATGTTGCCCGCGTCCTTGCCGAGGCCGGTCTTCCTGATGCTGCGCGACGTGCCAAGCAGTACCCGCACGAATTTTCCGGCGGTATGCGCCAGCGTGCGCTCATCGCCATTGGCCTGAGCTGCCAGCCCAAGCTCCTGATCGCCGACGAACCTACATCGGCTTTGGATGTCACCGTTCAGCGCAGGATCCTGGACCACTTGGACAAGATGACAACCGAGCTTGGTACTTCGGTGCTGCTCATCACCCACGACCTCGGACTCGCTGCAGAGCGTGCGGACAAAGTCATCGTGATGTACCAGGGCAACGTGGTGGAGGCAGGGCCTTCCTTGGAATTGCTCCGTAATCCGCAGCACCCCTACACCCGACGTCTTGTTGAGTCGGCGCCGTCACTGGCCTCGCGCCGGATCCAGGTTGCCAAGGAACAGGGAGTGGAAGCCGGAGACCTGCTTGCTCCTGTGGCCGTCGCCGAGGAACGGGCTACAGATGATGTCCTCCAGATCAAGAACCTGCGCAAGATCTACAAACTGCGCCAGGGGCTGGGGCAGGCGACCGACTTCGCAGCGGTGGACGATGTCAGCTTCGCTGTGAAGCGCGGAACCACAACGGCAATTGTGGGGGAGTCCGGTTCGGGCAAGTCCACTGTGGCCAAGATGGTGCTCCAGCTCGAAAAGCCCACAGAGGGCCAGATCATCTTCGATGGTGTGGACACTGCAGGGCTGAAGGGCAAGGAGCTCTTCAAGTTCCGTCGCCGTGTGCAGCCGATCTTCCAAGACCCTTACGGGTCCCTGGACCCGATGTACAACATCTTCAGGACCATTGAAGAGCCGTTGCGCGTTCACAAGATCGGGAATGCCGCCAGCCGCGAAAAGAAGGTACGCGAGCTGCTGGACCAGGTGGCTTTGCCGCAGTCCATGATGCAGAGGTACCCGAACGAGCTCTCCGGTGGCCAGCGGCAGCGTATCGCGATCGCACGTGCCTTGGCGTTGGACCCGGAAGTCATCATCTGTGACGAGGCCGTGTCCGCGCTCGACGTCCTGGTCCAGGCGCAGGTACTGAACCTGCTGGCCGACCTTCAGGACAACCTCGGGTTGACCTATCTGTTCATCACCCACGACCTCGCTGTGGTCCGGCAGATTGCAGACCACGTGTGCGTCATGGAAAAGGGCCAGCTCGTGGAAACGGGCAGCACGGATGATGTCTTCGAGAATCCCCGCGAGGCGTACACCCAGGCCCTCCTGGACGCGATTCCCGGTGGTTCGTTGCTCCTGCCGCCCGCGGTAGCCTGACCGGCGTCGTAGTTTCAAGAGCAAGAGCCGGTGGTTCCCTAAAATCGGAACCACCGGCTCTTGCCTGTTAAGCGAGGTCAGCCTACTTGGCCGCTGGAGCACTGTCGGGGCGCGCCGTGAGACCCAAAGCGGTGAGCTCGCGTGCCAGTGCTACGCCGAGCTTCGCGTGCCCGGTCGGCCGCAGGTGGACCCCGTCCTGGAGGTCGCCGATGGCGTCGTAGCGGGTCAACCAATCGCCTGCACTGACGAACGGGATACCGTGCTTGAGGGCGATCCGGCCCAGGAGGGCGTCCACTTCAGTCCTGCGTCCGCCTCCGTTGCTGACCCCGCGTGCCAGGGTACCGATCATGGCCAGACGCGAGCCCGGGTAGCGGGTTTTCAACGCAGCCAGCAAACGCTCGGCGTTGCTCGTGATTTGCGCATCCGTGGCGCGCTGCGTGGCATCGTTCCCGCCGCCTTCCACCACAATCAGAGGTGGCTCGCCGTAAGGGAGGACCCAGTCGCCGCGCTGCAGGGCGTCGATATAGTTGCCGGTCTTGCCGTTGGTTGCGACGTATCCGGTGCCGCCCATTCCCACTACGTGCAGTTTGTACCCCAGGGCTGCGATGCCTTGCTGGGGCCAGGACCCCGCGGGCATGGCCTGTGAATCGCCGATCAGCACCGCTGTGTGGCGGACATCAGCCAGCACGAGTTCGTTGCGGTTGTTCGCTGGATTCTTGTAAAGAGAACCGGCGGGGAGGTTCAGGGCGCTGGGTTCCGGGGCAACCCTCAGCGGTTTATCGGAGGCCGCCGTCCGGGCAGGTGCGGGCGCAACGGATGGAGCGGGGGCACTGGTTGGCGCTGGTCCGCAGCCGACCGCGAGGACGCCGACGGCGATCAACGGTGCGATCATGCGGAACACGGCCGAAGATTGACGCATTGATTGGTCTCCGTGGGGCACTGGTTCTGCTGCAATCATGGGGCACCAGAACAGGAAAATCCAGCATCTTGACTTGTGTTTACGAACACGTGACCTCCTGTGACTGATGCCACAATCCAGCGACCAATAGCTTGCTTTTTAGGCTCATAAATGCATCTGCGTTTAGACTGGATGCAGGTGCCCTGTGTCCCGGGGTCTTTTCGCTGTGTGTTCCGATCAAGTCGATCAGGTATGCGCGCGGATACAAACAGCTGACTTCACCACTGAAACGAGTCATAAACGCATGTCTGAAACCATCACCAACACTGCGTCGCGGAGCGATCTGCGCAACGTCGCGATCGTCGCACACGTTGACCACGGTAAGACCACCCTGGTCGACGCCATGCTCAAGCAGACCAACTCCTTCGCTTCCCACGGTGAGGTTGAGGACCGCGTCATGGACTCCGGTGACCTGGAGCGCGAAAAGGGCATCACCATCCTCGCGAAGAACACCACGGTTGCCTACAACGGCCCGTCGTCCAACGGCGAGACCATCACCATCAACGTGATCGACACTCCCGGCCACGCCGACTTCGGTGGCGAGGTGGAGCGCGGGCTGTCCATGGTTGACGGCGTTGTGCTGCTGGTTGACTCTTCCGAGGGTCCCCTGCCGCAGACCCGCTTCGTGCTGCGCAAGGCCCTTGCTGCGCACCTGCCGGTCATTCTCCTGGTTAACAAGACCGACCGTCCCGATGCCCGCATCGACGAGGTCGTCCACGAGTCCATGGACCTCCTCCTGGGCCTTGCCTCTGACCTCGCGGACGAAGTTCCGGACCTGGACCTGGACAAGGTCCTCGAAGTTCCCGTGGTCTACGCCGCCGCCAAGGTTGGCCGCGCGTCTCTGGAGCAGCCGGCCAACGGCTCGGCCCCGGAGAACGAGGACCTCGAGCCCCTCTTCAAGACCATCATCGAGCACATCCCTGCTCCCACCTACAACCCGGACGGCGTGCTGCAGGCACACGTGACCAACCTTGACGCATCGCCGTTCCTTGGCCGCCTCGCCCTGCTCCGCATCTACAACGGCACCCTCCGCAAGGGCCAGACCGTTGCCTGGGCACGCGCCAACGGCGAACTCAAGAACGTCAAGATCACCGAACTGCTGGCCACCAAGGCGCTGACTCGCGTTCCCGCCGACGAAGCCGGTCCCGGTGAAATCGTCGCAGTCGCCGGCATCGAGGACATCACCATTGGTGAAACCCTCACGGATGCCGAGAACCCGCAGCCGCTGCCGCTCATCACGGTTGACGATCCCGCGATCTCCATGACCATCGGTATCAACACCTCCCCGCTGGCCGGCAAGGTCAAGGGCGCCAAGGTCACCGCCCGCCAGGTGAAGGACCGCCTGGACAAGGAACTGATCGGTAACGTCTCCATCAAGGTGCTCCCCACCGAGCGTCCTGACGCCTGGGAAGTCCAGGGTCGTGGCGAGCTCGCCCTGGCCATCCTTGTTGAGCAGATGCGTCGCGAAGGCTTCGAACTGACCGTCGGCAAGCCGCAGGTTGTTACCAAGACCATCGACGGCAAGCTCCACGAGCCGATGGAACACATGACCATCGACGTTCCGGAAGAGTACCTCGGCGCCGTCACCCAGCTCATGGCAGCCCGCAAGGGCCGCATGACCAACATGGCCAACCACGGTACCGGCTGGTGCCGCATGGAATTCATCGTTCCTGCCCGTGGCCTGATCGGTTTCCGCACCCGCTTCCTCACGGACACCCGTGGTGCCGGTATCGCAGCCTCCATCTCCGAAGGCTACGAGCCGTGGGCCGGTCCCATCGAATACCGCACCAACGGTTCGATGGTTGCCGACCGCGCCGGTGTTGTGACCCCGTTCGCCATGATCAACCTCCAGGAGCGCGGTTCCTTCTTCGTGAAGCCCACGTCCGAGGTTTACGAGGGCATGATCGTTGGCGAGAACTCACGCGCCGACGACATGGACGTCAACATCACCAAGGAAAAGAAGCTCACCAACATGCGTGCTGCTTCCTCCGACTCCTTCGAGAACCTGACGCCGCCGCGCGAGCTTACCCTCGAAGAGTCCCTCGAATTCGCCCGCGAAGACGAGTGCGTTGAGGTGACCCCGGAAGACATCCGTATCCGCAAGGTCATCCTCGATTCCAACGAGCGCGCCAAGGCCAACCGCGCCCGCGCCAAGGCCTAGTCCTTACTGGTTCTCAACCAGTCGGGAACAGTTGCATGAAGAGGGGAGTCGCCGGTACGTTCCGTAGCATTGCTGCGGCCGTACCGGCGGCTCTTTTCGTTGCTGCGGCAGGTACGGCACTGCACCGGCAGTCGGGCGTCTGGTTCGGCGTCGAAATTTTCTGGGGAGTTGCTGCCGCGCTGCTGCTGCTCGCCTCAGTGCAGTTGTGGCTGGCGGCGTGGTCCCGCTCCATCGTCCCGACTGCGGTGGCAGGCGTGGTGGCCTATGCCGCCGTCGGCGTTTTGTCGTCCGCCGGGCCTGGGAAGCAACTGGTGCTCGGCGATACGCCGCGAACGGTGTGGATTTACGGTATCGGCGCAGTGACGCTGGTCATGCTCGTGGTCGCCAGCCGGCTCCGGTCTACCGGGCCGGTCGCCGCGGCGGTGGCGGCGGTACCTCCTTCGCGGCGATGACCATCGCCAAGGGAATTTCGACGTCGCTGGTGCGGGTCCGCACGGTGCATGCGGTGTCGTTGCTGTCCAGCAGGTAGCCCAGCGCGTCGGTGAGCCCGTCGTCGACCCTGTACCGCACCACCACCCGTATGCCCGGTGTTGCGTTGAGCAGGAATTGTCGTGGAGGCAAATGTGGCGGATTCACCGTTTCATACTAAGACGCGGGCTAGGTTGGCGTGATCGCACTGTTGGATAATAGGCTCGGAAGTTGAGTGCCCGGCAGGAAGCCGGCAGTATTACCCGGCCATCGCCGGGACAAACCGTGGAGAGGTCTGGGACGTGACGTACGTAATCGCGCAGCCGTGTGTGGATGTCAAGGACAAGGCATGTATTGAAGAATGCCCTGTCGACTGCATTTACGAAGGTGAGCGTTCCCTCTACATCCACCCCGACGAGTGCGTCGACTGTGGTGCCTGCGAACCTGTGTGCCCTGTGGAGGCCATCTACTACGAAGATGACACCCCGGAAGAATGGGCCGACTACTACAAGGCCAACGTCGAATTCTTTGACGACCTCGGTTCCCCCGGTGGCGCAGCGAAGATCGGCAACACCGGCAAGGACCACCCGTTCATTGCCGCCCTGCCGCCGCAGAACCAAGACCACTAAGGACGGCTGCATCCTTGATTTCCGCGGCCCCCGCCTTTGGCCTCAACCTGCCCGACTACCCGTGGGAGGCCATGGCACCGTACGTTGCGACGGCGTCCAAGCACCCGGGCGGGGCAGTGAACCTCTCCATCGGAACTCCTGTGGACCCGACGCCAGGACTCATCCGTGACGCCCTGGCGGCAGCATCGGACGCCCACGGCTACCCGACGGTCCATGGCACTGAGCCATTGCGCCAAGCCGTCGTGGACTGGTTTGCCAGCCGGCGCGGGGTGCCGGGCCTCGATCCCAAGGATGTGCTGCCCACGGTCGGCTCCAAGGAATTGGTGGCCTGGCTGCCGTTCCTGCTCGGGCTGAGCGAAGGCGATGTGGTGGTCCGTCCCACCGTTGCCTACCCGACGTATGACATTGGTGCCTCCCTCGCCGGGGCTACGGCGGCTGCCGCCGATGACCTGGATGAGCTTGATCCGGCCACCCGCGCGAAGGTCCGCTTGATCTGGATCAACTCGCCGGGCAACCCCACCGGCAGTGTCCGCGACGTCGAATCTCTGCGCCGGATCGTGGGCCAGGCCCGCGAACTGGGTGCAGTGGTCGCTTCGGACGAATGCTACGCGGAACTGGGCTGGGGCGAATGGGATGCCCAGCGCGGAGGAGAAGCTGTGCCCAGCATCCTGGATCCCCGGGTCACGGGTGGTTCCACCGATGGCCTGCTCAGTGTCTACTCCCTGAGCAAGCAATCCAACCTTGCCGGCTACCGCGCTGCCTTCGTTGCCGGCGATTCGGCGATCATCGCCAACATGGTCAACAGCCGCAAGCACGCCGGCATGATCGTTCCCTTCCCGATCCAGGAGGCCATGCGCGTCGCTCTGGGCGATGCCGGCCACGTCCTGGCGCAGAAGGATCTCTACAGAGCGCGACGCGAGCGTCTTGTTCCGGCGCTTCAGCAGTTCGGGCTGAAAATCCACGAGTCGAAGGCCGGGCTTTACCTGTGGTCCACGGCCGGCGAAGCGACGTGGGACACCGTAGCCCGGTTCGCTGACCTTGGCATTGTGGTTGGCCCCGGTGTCTTCTACGGAGACGCCGGCAACGGGTTCATCCGGGTCGCGTTGACCGGCACCGACGAGCGTATCGATGCCGCTGTCGAAAGGCTTGTCGCCAACGCATAACAATGCTGTGACTTGCGCCACTTATAGCGTCATTCCGCCAGTAACCGGAGGCTACGGATTAGTTCCGCAGGGTTACTGGCGGTAGCTTTTAACTGACTATCAATGGTGGCCTTCTCTAAGAATGCACTCCGGCCGTTGGAGGCCTGCAACAGCAGGCCTTGCAACGGCGGCACCAGAAGGTGGTCGGATAAGCGTTCGATAGAGGCCCAAAGGCCTCATGAAGGGGACTCCATGACTGAGACCACCAGCGCGACACTGCGCCATGCCGGCGGCGAACTCGAACTGCCGCGCATCAAGGTTGTAGAAGGAAACGAAGGTTACGACGTTTCCAAGCTGCTGAAGCAGACGGGCGCCGTTGCCTATGACCCCGGCTTCATGAACACAGCGGCCACCACCTCGGCCATTACCTACATCGACGGCGACGCAGGCATCCTGCGCTACCGCGGTTACCCCATCGAGCAGCTCGCGCAGCACTCGAGCTTCCTCGAAGTTTCCTACCTGCTGATCTACGGCAACCTCCCTACTCCCACGGAGCTGGAAGAGTTCGATCAGCGCATCCGCCGCCACACACTCCTGCACGAGGAACTCAAGGGCTTCTTCGGAGGCTTCCCGCGCGACGCCCACCCGATGCCGGTACTTTCTTCTGCTGTCTCGGCACTGTCCACGTTCTACCAGGACTCGCTGGATCCCTTCAATGCCGAGCACGTGGAAGTTTCCACCATCCGCCTGATGGCCAAGCTGCCCGTCATCGCGGCGTACGCGCACAAGAAGTCCATCGGCCAGCCCATGCTGTACCCGGACAACTCCATGAACCTGGTGGAGAACTTCCTGCGCCTGAGCTTTGGCCTTCCGGCCGAGCAGTACGAAATGGATCCCGTAGTCGTCAAGGCACTGGACCTCCTGCTCATCCTGCACGCAGACCACGAGCAGAACTGTTCGACGTCCACCGTTCGCCTGGTCGGCTCGTCCAACGCGAACCTCTTCGCTTCAGTTTCGGCAGGCATCAATGCCCTGTTTGGTCCCGCCCACGGTGGCGCCAACGAGGCCGTCCTGAAAATGCTCCGCCAGATCCAGGCCGACGGCATCAAGCCCGAGGACTACATGGAGAAGGTCAAGAACAAGGAAGACGGCGTCCGCCTCATGGGCTTCGGACACCGCGTCTACAAGAACTACGATCCCCGTGCCAAGATCATCAAGGCAACGGCACACGAGGTCCTGGGCAAGCTCGGCGGCAACGACGAACTGCTGGACATCGCCATGCGCCTTGAAGAGAAGGCTCTCGCGGACGACTACTTCATCCAGCGCAAGCTGTACCCGAACGTCGACTTCTACACCGGTCTCATCTACAAGGCCATGGGCTTCCCGGAGAAGATGTTCACCGTCCTCTTCGCCATTGGCCGCCTCCCGGGCTGGATTGCCCAATGGCGCGAGATGATCAACGACCCCCAGACCAAGATCGGCCGCCCGCGGCAGCTCTACACAGGGGAGCCGGAGCGCAACTACCCGGCCAACTAGTACGGCTAGTACGGCGATAACGACGGCGGCCGCCCACCTCGCGCGAGGTGGGCAGTTTCTACCGGTCGTTGCAACACTGTTGGTGTTAGGTGGTCATTAGTAGATCACGCAGGCGCTCGGCTGGGGTATCCCAGTCGAGCGTTTTGCGTGGTCGGCCGTTGAGTTCCTGGGCGACGTGCTCGAGGTCTTCGGGCCCGTACACGGAAAGGTCAGTGCCTTTTTCGAAGTATTGGCGCAGGAGCCCGTTGGTGTTCTCGTTGGACCCGCGTTGCCAGGGGCTGGCTGGGTCGCAGAAGTAGACCTGCATGTCGGTGGCCATGGTGAAGGCCTTATGGCCGGCCATTTCGGAACCTTGGTCCCAGGTCAGTGAACCGCGTAGGTGCTCGGGCAGTGTGGACATCGTGGTGATCAAGGCGTCACGGACTGTCTCGGCGGTGTGGTCTCCGGGCAGGTGGACGAGCATCACGTACCGGGTGGTGCGTTCGACGAGGGTGCCGATGGCGGATTGGTTATTCGCCCCGGTGATGAGGTCCCCTTCCCAGTGCCCAGGCACGGCACGGTCTTCGACTTCGGGTGGCCGGTCGGAGATCATCACCATCGGATCGACGAAACGCGGCTGCCGTTGCTGGGGATCCTTGTGGGGCTTACGGCGGGTCCGGCCGGTTCGCAGGGCTGCTTGGACTTCACGTTTGAGCCCGCCGCGGGCCTGAAAATAGAGGGCCTGGTAGATCGTTTCTGGGCTCACTCGCATCTCCGCATCGTGGGGAAACTTCTTGATCAGCTTGTGACTGATCTGTTCCGGTGACCACCGGCGAAGCAGTTTCTTCTTCACATACTTCCGCAGCCGCTTATGGGAGACCAACTTGCTGTCCTTGGGGCGGGGCCGGCGCGTTGTTGCGGCGCGTTGGGCAGCGTAAGCGTAGTACTTCCCATCATCGAGACTGTTCCGGGCCAGTTCCCTGCTGATCGTGGAGGGAGAACGGCCCAGTTCCCGGGCGATGCTCCGGACCGGGGCGCCTCCGCTGCGCAGGTCGGCGATGCGTTCCCTGTCCTGCAGGGATAAGAACCGCGGGTTCAGTGACTTTTCCAAAGCCGCCAGCCGGGGAATCGTGAAAGCAGCGGCCACAGCTGCGGGCGGAGTCAGGGTCATCACACCACTTGTGTAATCGATCCTCCGCCCATCCGGATAGATTCGTCCGTTTTTTGTGCGGCGGACACCGCTGTCCCATTCCTTGGCCGTGGTTTCGTGGATACCCAATTCATGGGCAGCCTCACGACGGGACAAACCCTGATCGCGCAACCGGCGGAATCCCTCCCGTGTTGGACCTTCGGCACGATTCCTGGCCAGTCCGGCCTTTCGAACCCACTGGTAGCAGGTGTTCCGGTTCAACCCGAGCTCAGCGGCGGCCTCCGTCACACTCGCTAGCCGATCAAAAGCCCTGAAGAAAGCTTCCCGCTGCTCGGCAGTAGATCTCGCAAACTTCCGAAACTCCCCAGGAACATCGCTTAAATGCGGCACGGTCGTTGCAACTCCCAAAAATATCGGGTGTTGCAACGACCGCTAGAACCCAAGGTGGGCGGCCGCCGTCGTTAATCACCAGAACAACAACGCGGGGTCACTTACGGCCGATGGGAGGCCCCATCATGGGCCGTAAGTGACCCCGCGTTGCATTAGGAAGCGTTGTAGCCGTAGGGGTTGTTCTTCTGCCAACGCCAGTGGTCCTCGCACATCTGGTCCACTGTTTTGGTGGTCGACCAGCCAAGGTCGGCCAAAGCTGAAGAAGCGTCGGCCCAGAAAGCGGGGAGGTCGCCGGCGCGGCGGCCGGTGATCTCGTAGGGAATCGGCTGGCCCACAGCCTTCTCGAAGGACCGGAGTACCTCCAGCACGGAAGAGCCACGGCCTGAGCCCAGGTTCCACCGGCGGACGCCAGCACGGTTGGCGATGTAGCTCAGGGCTGCTACATGGCCCTCGGCAAGGTCCACCACGTGGATGTAGTCGCGTTGTGCCGTGCCGTCCGGGGTGTCGTAGTCACCGCCGAAGACCATCAGCTTTTCGCGGCGTCCAACGGCTACCTGGGCGATGAACGGAACGAGGTTGTTCGGAATGCCCTGGGGGTCTTCGCCGATAAGGCCGGACGGGTGGGCGCCCACGGGGTTGAAGTAGCGCAGCAGTGCTATGTGCCAGCGGTCGTCCGCGTTGCCCAGGTCGGAGAGGATGTCCTCGATCTGTTCCTTGGTGCGGCCGTAGGGGTTGTTGGCGCCGATTTCCATCTTCTCGATGTAGGGAATCGGGTTGTGCTCGCCGTACACCGTTGCCGAGGAGCTGAAGACGATGGAGCGCACATTGTGCTTGTCCATGGCCCGGAGCAGGTTGAGGGTGCCCACGATGTTGTTGTAGTAGTACGCGAGGGGTTCCTGGACGGACTCGCCAACGGCCTTCAAACCCGCGAAGTGGATGACGGCGTCGATCTGGTGCTGGTCGAACACGGCCTCAACAGCGGGCTCGTCCACCAGGTCGACCTTATGGAAGGCGGCGGTCTTGCCGGTCAGCTCGGACACGCGGCGGAGTGACTCCTCGCTGGAGTTCACCAAGTTGTCCAGCACGACGACGTCGTGGCCGGCTTCCTGAAGGGACAAGACGGTGTGGGAGCCGATGTAGCCGGTGCCACCCGTGACAAGAATTTTCATGGTCCCTACGCTATCGGAAATCCAGGGCACGCCGCTCTGTGTTGAGCGGTGTGGAAGCACGTTCGTGCTAAAAACGATTAGTGCCCAAAATTGTTGATGCCGAAGCCCGGCGCCAGGAAGTCGTCCACGCCGTATTCAGGATCATCGCCAGTGATGGCTTGGAGCGGGCCTCCCTCAGGGAGGTAGCGGACGAGGCCGGGTTGGCTGTGGGCTCGGTGCGTCACTATTTTGCCAGCAGCGATGAACTTCTCGTCTTCTCTTTCGGGGCAGTGATAGACCGTATCGCCGGACGGCTCGAATCTGCCCTGACGGAGGTAGAGCAGGAAGTCCTCGGCACCCCTGAACAAGACGCTGCCGTCCTGAACCTCCTGGGCCAGCTCTTGCCCCTGGACGAGGAACTCGCCGTCGACGCCTGTGTGTGGATGGCTTTCCGGCACGCTGCCCGCATCAAGCCGGTCCTGGCCCCGGAAGCAGAGCGGAGCCACAGGGCGGTGGCTGCGATCGTGGGCCGCCTGATCCTTCTCCTGAACCCGGCCCAGGCTGACCACCAGCAGAATCTTGTCACCGAGGCTGAACGGCTTCTGGCCACTACGGATGGGCTCTGCATGCACGCGCTGCTGCAACCAGAGTGGATGACTGCCGAAGTGTGCAGCGATGTCCTCACGGCCCACCTGAGGTCGCTGCGGGAGCTGGCGGCCCCGTAGCCCCCGCAACCCCCCCTCTGGCTCCGGTAAGGGCGCCCCAGCACCGGCAAGGGACAGGGCCGCTGATCAGGAATAGACTGGGTGGTGTCGGTATCCTGCTGCGGGAGGTCTTGGGATGCACGTATCAGACGGCCAGGGGTGGCGTATCACCATGGACACGTCCGGACCGATGCTCATTGCACTGTACTTGCGCGACGTCGCTGGCTTGGATGGTGCGGGAAGGCCCAGCCTCTCCCACGCCGATCCCAAAGTCCGGCACGCCGACCACAGCCACCTCACTTCGGATGTTGGCGGCATCAGTGCCCTCAAGACGGAGTGGGAAGCATGGTGGGAGAGGCTGTTGAAGTCCTACCCCAACCCTGTGACGGAGCTGGCGCCGCCGAGCTTCAAGGCGTTCGGTAATTCGCCTGCCTTGCAGAGGGTCCTGCAGGCCCACTTTGGCTCCGCCTTGGGATGGGCTACGGACAGGATCGACGAATATGCCCGTCTTGAAGCCGAACGGGCGGCGAGCGGCATGACCGAGCTATTGAGCGAGATGGTGGAGGACAGGCTCCTGGAGGTTGGGCGCAGCTCGCGGGATTTTGATCTCACCATTATCGAATTGCCGCTCAAAGAACCCCGCGCCTGGTACTTGGAGCCCAACACGATGATCATGAGCCACCGGTTGATGTCCCAACCGGATGCCTTCCGCAGCTACGTCCAACCCGTGGTGGAGCTCCTCGCCTGACTCAGGTGGGGGGAGCGGAGACCGTGATCGTGACCGTCTCTGAAGGAGCAGCGGCGGCGTGCCAGCCGTCGCGCTTCTCCCGGTTCCACGTCTGCCCCGCGACATCCACCTGGGTAATGGCCAAGGCCTTGGCATTTGCCACCGCCCAATGTGCCACGGCCCACGCCTGGGTTCCGGTCACCTCCAACTGCACCGAGCGACCCTGGACCGAGGCAGGCTGGGTGCCGAACGCCGTCGTGAGTTCATTGACGACGACGGCAGGGTCACCTGCCGCTTCAGGCATGCGCAGTTCGCAGTTCAGCGAAGATTCCGAGTGCCCGGTCAGTGCTGAGGCGAAGGCCCGGCCCATCGGCTCATGTTGGGCGTAGGCGCGGGGAAAGGCCGAGCGTTGGACTGCCTGCGCCGCCTGCGTGATTTCCATGGTCTCGTAGCCCGGGATTTTGACCAGTCCGTCGTAGAACGCGTTGGTGGCGTAGACGGGGTCCATGACCTGCGCCTCGGTGCCCCAGCCCTGCGACGGCCTCTGTTGGAACAGCCCCCGGGAATCGGGGCCGGCTTCGTCACCGTAGTTGATGTTGCGCAGCCGGGATTCCTGCATGGCTGTGGCCAAGGCGATGCTGGCGGCCCTGGGCGGCAGCCCACGCTTGACGGAGATTGCCGTGATGAGCGATGCGTTCGCGGCCTGGTCCGTGGCCAACTCGTGGCTTTCAGAACCGACGACGGCGGTGCAACGCTCCGTGACAAGGGTCTCGGAGCGCTGCAGTACAGCCACGATCGCGTAGATGGCACCTGCTACAAGGGCCAAGGCCAGCACCGCTACGATGGCGCGGCGGAACCGGCGCACGGATGTCCTCCTGCTAGTTGGCGTGAAGTGCCTCGTTCAACTCCACGGTCTGGCCCTTGCGCGGAAGGACTTCCACGCCACCAGTGGTGGAGTTGCGGCGGAACAGCAGGTTGGGAACGCCGGAGAGTTCCACGGCCTTGATGATCTGGCTGGTGTCTTCGCCGTTCTCGTCCTTGGGGCCCGGCACGCGGACGCGTGTACCGGCGGTGACGTAGAGGCCGGCTTCGACCACGGAGTCGTCACCGATGCTGATGCCCACACCGGAGTTCGCGCCGAGCAGTACACGCTCACCCAGGGCGATCTTTTCCTTGCCGCCACCGGAGAGCGTGCCCATGATGGACGCGCCGCCACCGACGTCGGTACCGTCACCGGCTACGACACCGGCCGAGATGCGGCCCTCAACCATGGAGGTGCCCAGGGTTCCGGCGTTGAAGTTGACGAAGCCTTCGTGCATCACAGTGGTGCCTTCGGCGAGGTGCGCACCCAGGCGGACGCGGTCGGCGTCGGCGATTCGCACACCGGTGGGAACCACGTAGTCAACCATGCGCGGGAACTTGTCCACACCGTACACAACCACGTTGCCGCGCTTGCGCAGGCGGGCACGGGTCAGTTCGAAGCCCTCAACCGCGGCGGGGCCAAAGTTGGTCCAGACCACGTTGGGAAGCTTTCCGAAAACGCCGTCAAGGTTGATGCTGTTCGGCTTGACCAAGCGGTGGGAGAGCAGGTGCAGACGAAGGTAGGCGTCGGCAGTGTCGGCTGGGGCGGCGTCGAGGTCGATCTGTGCGAAGACCACCTTCTGCTCGGTGCCGCGGTCGGCATCCTTGCTTTCTTCCGCCAGGGCACTGAGTGCGGGATCGGCGTTTTCGACGTCGCGCAGGGTTTCGGCCGCCACGCCGAGCGAGGGTGCCGGGAACCACACGTCCAGAACGGTTGCTTCCCCTGAGGCCGAAGTGGCTATGGTGGCGAGGCCGAATCCGTAAGCTGATCGATCATTGGTGGGCGCGGTTGCGGGCGCAGCGGCGGAAGCAGTTTCAGTCATGGCCCAAGTCTATCCAGCAGGCAGAGGTGGGCTAAAACCGGTCTCACGCCGCAGAAGTCGCATTTGTTGGCATTAAGCTGAACGTGTGACCCTGAACCCTGCCCCCGCCCTCCTTGACCTGCGCCAGGACGTTGCCCTCCTGACGGCCGCGATCATCGACTTCAACAGTGTCTCCGGCAACGAGACCGAACTGGCCGACGCCGTCGAGGCCGCCTTGCGGGCCATTCCGGCGTACAGGGTGGTCCGTGACGGGGACGCCATCATTGCCCGGACGGAACTTGGGCTGCCTGAGCGCGTCATCCTGGCCGGCCATCTGGACACCGTCCCACTGCCGACGGTCGAGGGATCGTTGGGCACCGTCCCGGCAACCTGGGAATCGGGAACCCCGGGGGAGGGCGTGCTCTACGGACGCGGCACCACGGACATGAAGGGCGGCGTTGCCGTTCAGCTCGCGCTGGCGGCAACACTGTTCGACGGCGGACGGCAGCCGGACAAGGACGTCACCTTCGTGTTTTACGACCACGAAGAAGTGGAAGCGGTCAAGAGCGGATTGGGCCGGCTGGTCCGCAACCACGGGGAGCTGCTGACTGGCGACTTCGCGATTTTGCTGGAACCGACGCACGGCACTGTTGAAGGCGGGTGCAACGGAACCAGCCGCTTTGAGGCCACGACTTTCGGCGAAACAGCCCACTCGGCGCGTGCATGGATGGGCGTCAACGCGATCCACGCCGCTGCCCCGATCCTTGAGCGCTTGGCTGCCTATGAGCCCAAGACCATCAACGTCGATGGCCTGGACTACCGTGAAAGCCTCAATGCCGTGAAGATCAACGGCGGCACCGCGGGCAATGTCATTCCGGACCGTTGCGTCGTGGAGATCAACTACCGCTTCGCCCCGGACAAGACTCCCGACCAAGCCGAAGCCCACGTCCGCGAACTCCTTGAGGGCTTCGACGTCGTCCGGACAGATGCCGCTGCAGGCGCGCGGCCGGGACTCAACCACCCCGCTGCTGCGTCCTTTGTTGCCGCCGTCGGTGCTGAGCCCAAGCCCAAATACGGTTGGACCGACGTCGCGCGTTTCAGTGAGCTGGGCATCCCGGCGGTGAACTTCGGCCCCGGCGATCCGCTGCTGGCGCACAAGGACAACGAACACGTCGACGCCGATGCCATCCGGGAGTGCCTGCGTGCACTGCGGACGTGGCTGGCGCCGTCGGCCTGACCCTGACAAAAAGAAGGCCCGCAGCCAATTTTGGC